>JALEJO010000119.1 GCA_022769365.1 Oscillospiraceae bacterium
TGATTCCGAGGGAATGGAAATACGCAACCTCTTCCTTGAGGAAAGCAAAATCGAGATTCTTACAACGCTCCGTCAGTTCCAGACAGAGTTCATCCGGCTGAGAGTGTGTTCCTTGCAGGATATTCAAAACCGCTGTGCGGACTTCCTTTCGTTCCAACTGAGTCGCCGCATTGAATGAAAGTTTGTCATCATAAGAAAAATCTTTGTTTGTCTCTTTTACTGAAGGCGGATCTGAATCAAATTCACTTCCGTTAAAACAATCATAGTAACCGGCATGATAACCGTCCACAAGACCATTTGTATATTCTTCCGTGTCGGAATTTGTTTGCTGTTTTAAAGCATCTTCCGAATATTGATAACCATTTTGACAGGACTCATAACCATATTTGTATCCTTCGACATATCCAAGTTCATAAGGTGTTGAAATGGTTGTTTTCTTAGTGTTTTCGGAAGCTATTGATGAATAATTTACATTTACTCTTCCAAAATTAAACACTCCTGAAAATCCGCCTGAAACAAATGTTATTATAAGGCATACAAGAACTGCCCACCAATAATATTTTTTCAGTTTTGCCTTTGCGTTTGTTTTCAGCATACTGCAATGCCATTTTCTGTTTTCCATAAAAATACCTCCTTATAAAGTAATATCAAGAACCTGACAGATTGTTTTTACAACACCATTATCATTATTTGATGGTGCAATAAATCTGCCGTATTTTTTCATATCATCACACGCATTATCCATAACATATGAATAATATGCTTTTTCAAGCATAGGTGCATCGTTGAAATAATCGCCGAAGGCCATTGTTTCTTTGGGTGTGATGTTATATTTTTTCTGAATATTTTCAACTGCATTTCCCTTGCTGACACTTTTGCACATAACGTCCATCCAGAGTTTTCCGGAAACGACGCAGTTCATTATATCGCCATACTTTTTATTGAGTACAGGATAACAGTTTTCAAGAGAACCTTTTAAGTCACAGATTGCAATTTTAATAACAGGGTCTTTAACTGAAAGAATATCATCTACCATTGAAAAATTAATGTAGAAGTTATTTATTTCGTTTTGAAACTGTTTTTTTGCATATGCAGGATAGTATATGTCGCTGACACAGCAAAGCACAGGAATAACGCCTTCAAGTTTTTCGCAGTCTTTTAAAATGTCAAGCACAACATTATCCGGAATGGTCGTTGTGATCGGTCTGGAGTTTGGAAGAATTATATTTCCGCCGTTATCGCAGATATAAATAAATTCATCTGCCATATCTCCAAGACAGTCAAAAATGACTCTTAAAGCACTGAAAGATCTTCCGCTTGATATTGAAAGCTTTATGTTTTTTTCAAAAAGTTTTTCACAAAGCTTTTTAAATTCTTTTGGAAGTTCTTTTTTATCATTCAAAAGAGTGCCGTCCATATCTGTGGCTATAAGTTTTATCAATTTTCAGATGTCCTTTCTTATTACTTTTTTCTTAGTATAGAATACCATAAAAGTAAGGATATGTCAAGAAAAAATGCGTATTCAAGAAAAGTTCAAAAATTTAAAAACGGCTTAAAACAGCCATAAATTAACGTAAATACAACTTTTTTTTAGAAAAATAATTTTTTTTTGAAAAAACGCTTGACAAATGAAATGATATGTGATATAATAATAAACGTTGCAGGACAGGAAACATCAGAAAACACCAAAAAACTTCAGAAACACTTGATTGTGTGAGAGAGTTTGAATTGTTTTGCAAATATTTAACTTAATATGCGGGTGTAGTTCATTGGTAGAATCCCAGCCTTCCAAGCTGGTTAGGTGGGTTCGATTCCCATCACCCGCTCCATTATGCGCCTTTAACTCAGCTGGATAGAGTAACTGCCTTCTAAGCAGTAAGCCATTGGTTCGAGTCCAATAAGGCGCGCCATATTTATGGTGGGTGTAGCTCAGTTGGTTAGAGCGTCGGATTGTGGTCCCGAAGGTCGTGGGTTCGACCCCCATCTCCCACCCCACATAACAGAAACACCGTTAGACGGTGTTTTTTTTTATTTTATAACGAAAATGAAAGGATATTCAAAATGAGAGTAATACTTGCTTCTGCTTCACCGAGAAGAAAAGAACTTCTTAAAAAAATATTTGATGTATTTGAAATAATTCCGTCGGAAGTTGAAGAAACTTACCCTGAAAAAATCGAAGTGAATGAAATACCTGTTTATCTTGCAGATAAAAAAGCAACAAGTGTTTTTGTTGAAAATCCTGATGCACTTGTTATTGCATCTGATACAGTTGTTTTGCTTGATGATATGATACTTGGCAAGCCTTCAGACAAGAACGATGCATTTTTTATGCTTTCAATGCTTTCGGGCAAGCAGCATAAAGTTGTAACGGGTGTTGCTGTTATATACAGAAATATGAAAATAACTATGAATGTTGAAACAGCCGTTAATTTCTATGACTTATCTAAAAGGGAAATACTTGAATATATTGAAACAGGAGAACCTATGGACAAGGCCGGTGCATATGGTATACAGGGATATGGTGCAAAGTTTGTTAAATCGATAATAGGCGACTATAATAATGTCGTGGGACTTCCTGTTTCGGCTTTATATCAGACATTAAAGGAAAACGGTATTTTAAGATGAACTCTACTGAAATAAAATTTGCAGTTATAATAGTTATAGTAACAGTTGTTTTTCTTGCAGTTATGACGATGTTTTATATAAAAACAATAAAGAAAATAACTTCCTATAGAGGTGGAGAAAAAAGCGAAAAAAAGGAAAAGACAGATGATTAAAAATATTTTTAGAAAAAGTATATGTTTTACTTTGTCGGCATCCTTTCTAAGTTCTTTGGGAAATATTGAAATAAGCACATCTGCTGAAAATATTGATATATGGAACGGAACTTATGATACATCATGGTATAGTTCATATGAAAATGAATTTCATATAAGCACACCTGAACAGTTTGCAGGGGTCGCTGAAATAGTAAATTCTGGAAATGATATGAGCGGCAAAACAATATATCTTGATGAAGATATTTATTTAAATGATATTTCAGAATATGAAAATTGGGGAACGAAGTTCCCTGAAAATATTTGGAAAGCAGTCGGAATATCTGATGAAAATTGTTTTAATGGTACTTTTAACGGCTGCGGAAATACGATATATGGATTATATATAAATTCTTCTGATTATGAATACATAGGACTTTTCGGATATTGCAAAACTTCATCTTGCATTGAAAATTTAACATCTGAAAATTCTTTTATAAAAAACAGCCGTGCAGAATCAGACTATACCGGCGGAATAGCAGCTTTAACCTACGGAATAATTGAAAACTGCGAAAATAACGGCAGAATATATGTTAAATCAGGTTATGAATATTCTAATAAAAATATATATGTAAGTACAGGTGGAATTGCAGGTAATTCATTTGGAAGTGTAGAAAATTGCAGAAATAAAGGCGAAATTTCTGCATCTGAACTTGATAACTCTCTTATGTCAGGCTTTTATACAGGTGGAATAGTTGGAAATTCATCTTCTGAAATTGAAAATTGTATTAACTATTCAGATATTATGTCAGTAGGCAGTCGTTCATACGCAGGTGGAATATGCGGATTATCAAATAAAAAAATAAACTTATGTGTAAATAACGGAAGAATTGAATCAAAAGCTAAAAAAACGCTTGAAACGTATGATATAAAAAGTTATGCAGGTGGAATTGCAGGTTCATCTTCTGAAAATATAGAAAATTCAGTAAATAATGGTGAAATTTACGCTGAAATGGCTGAAAAAAGCGATTTTTGTCTGTGTTCGGGTGGAATTTCAGGATATATGTTTGGAAGTTTGCAATTATGCACGAATAACGCCGATATTTATGCTGATGATGGTGAAAATTCATATTCGGGCGGTATTTTGGGAAAATTTGACGGAAAAGCTAAAGGTTCTTCAATAGAAAAATCGTTTAACATAGGAAATGTGTCAGGTGGAAAATATATCGGAGGTATTAGCGGATATTCAACAGGCGGATTGAATATCTGTTCAAATAAAGGCGAGATTTCGTCAAAATATGATGATTCTTTTGCAGGAGGAATTACAGGAGTTTTTGAAAGCACATCACAGAAAAATTCTTATATAAAAAATACCTGTAATAAGGCAAAAATAAAAGGAAATAATGCAGGCGGAATTATCGGATATAATATTCATAATTTAAGTTTGTCAAATACTTTTAATGTTGGAAAAATTTATGTAAATAAAACAAAATCGGATATTTTAGCACAAAACGGAAATGAAGCTGTTTTAGATGTTGAAAATGTTTATTGCCTCGAAAAAAACAGTACAGATTCAGATAAAATAACAGCTTTGTCTGAAGATGAAATGAAAAAAGAAAGTTTTTTAGAATCGCTTGGTGAATATTTTACTTATGTTGAAAGTGATTTTCCTGAAGTTGAATATGAAAATAATTGCACCTATATTTCCATAAAAATCGGCGAAAAATACGACTTGAAGAAAAAGTTTGTAGGCTATGATTTTGAAATAATAAAAAATGATTCGGTATCCCTTGAAAACGGAGTTTTAAGCGGAATTTCTGAAGATTATTCAATTATTTTGGCTAAAAATAAGGAAAATAACAATATTTATATAAGAATTAATGTTGTATCAAATGAAACTCCTGAAATAACAGAAACTACAACGGAACTTCCGACTGAAACAACAAAAATAACTTCAGTTTCAACAAATGCAAAAACTACATTTGTATCTACTACTAAAACAAAAATTTCAACAAATGCAAAAACAACTAAAATATCAAGTTTAAATTTGACCCAGACAACCACATCAACAGATTCGGATTCATCAAAAAATGATAATCTTGGCGATGTTACAAATGATGGAAAAGTTGACTCGAAAGATGCAGTTTTAATATTGAAAAAGTACGCTCAATCGATTGTGACGGGAAAACTTACAGGTATGAGCTATGCAAGAGGAGATGTAAACAAAGACGGCAAAATAAATTCAAAAGATGCTGTTTTAATACTTAAATATTATGCGGCAACACTTGCAGGTTCTTTTAATGGAAAAATTGCTGAATTTGTTGGTATAAAATAAAAAGAACCTGCTTTTTACAGCAGGTTCTTTATTAATAATCAAGTCCATAAGGCCAGCCCACAAGGCAGCCTATATCATAAACATTTTTATAACCGAGTTCTTTTAATCGGTTGTATGCCATACCGCTTCGTTTGCCTGTTTTGCAGTAAACAAGCAGAGGAGTATTTTTATCGGGAATAATTTCAGATGCCTCCTGTTCACATATTGTGTCAACAGGAAAGTTCAATGCATCTTCAATATGCCCTGTCAGATATTCACTTTCCTCACGAACATCAAGCACGACACTGTCCTTTACTGTGTCTATTATGTGCTTTGCTTCTTCAAAAGAGATTGTTTTGTGTTCTGCCATTTTATTCTTTTACAAAAATCGGAAGTTTTTCAAGGAAGAAAATATCTTTTCTGTCCGCTGCATCACCTTCTGCAAGGACTGCACATTTGCCGCATATGTTTCCACCTGCTTTTTCTACAAGTGCTTCTAATGCCCTGAGAGATTCTCCTGTGCTTATAACATCATCGACTATTAAAACATTTTTGCCGTTTAATCTTTCAACATCTTCTTTTGAAAGATAGAGTGTCTGAACTGCTGATGTTGTTATTGACTTTACTTCAACTGAAATAGGGTCTGTCATATAAAGTTTGACTGACTTTCTTCCAACAACATAGTTTTTACCTGACTGTCTTGCCATTTCATATCCAAGAGGGATACCTTTTGATTCAGCTGTTAAGATAACATCGAAATCAGGGGCTTTTTTAAGAAGTTCTTCAGCCGACTTTGTTGTTATTTCAACATCTGAAAACATTATAAAAGCTGCAATATCGAGCTTTTCGTTAAGCGGACATTTTGGAAGTGATCTTTCAAGTCCTGCAATATTCATTTTATAAAATTCCTGCATTACATTTTTCCTCCGTTTTTTCACTATTATAAAAGTGTATACTATAATTCTATATAATTTTTCTTTATCTGTCAAGGGTATTTTCTGAATATTTTTTGAAATGTGGCTGATTTTGAAAAAATGATATTTTAAAATAATTTTACATTTACAGGTGAAAAAAGCTTGACAAGACGTGTGAAATATGGTAAAATAATAAAGCCGCATGTTGTCAGGCTTTAAAAAAGATGTTTCTTTGCCTGATGCAGCGAGTTTATAGAAAAGGCAGGTGCCGAAAATGTACGCAGTTATCGAAACAGGCGGAAAGCAGTATCAGGTTAAGGAAGGTGACGTTGTTTTCATCGAAAAATTAAACGTTGCTGAAGAAAGTGAAGTTACTTTTGACAAAATCGTTGCAGTAAACAACGACAGTGCTATCAAGGTTGGTACACCATATGTTGAAGGTGCAACTGTTGCCGCTAAGGTTTTAAAGAATGGTAAGTCAAAGAAGATCACAGTTTTCACTTATAAGCCAAAGAAGGGCGAAAAGAGAAAGATGGGTCACAGACAGCCATATACAAAAGTTGAAATCACAAAGATTAACGGTTAATGATTTCATTTTTGTTCAACCGCAGGGAAAATAAAATCTGTGGTTTTACGGTTTGCGGTCATGCTATGTTTGCAGAGAGCGGACAGGACATTGTTTGTGCGTCGGTTTCTTCTGCTGTTATGTTGACAGCAAATTTATTAACAGAGAATTTTAACGTGCAGTCTGATGTTAAAGCTGATGAAAACAGGATTACTGTTTCTGTTACTGATAACAGAAAAGCATATCTTGATGCTGCTGACAAGCTCCTTAGCGGTCTTGCACAGCATATTGAAATGGTCAGCGAGGAATTTGAAGGCTGTATTAAAACTGAATATTCGGAGGTGTAAAGTTATGTTAAGAATCAGTATGCAGTTTTTTGCTCATAAAAAAGGTATGGGTTCAACAAAGAACGGCCGTGACTCTGAATCAAAAAGACTTGGTGTAAAGAGAGCAGACGGTCAGTATGTTGAAGCTGGTAACATTTTAGTTCGCCAGAGAGGTACACATATCCATCCGGGTAACAACGTAGGCATCGGTTCAGACGATACATTATTTGCTAAGGTTAGTGGTACTGTTAAGTTTGAACGTGTTGGTCGTGACAAGAAAAAGGTAAGCGTTTACGCTAACTAATTTCAAATAGACAGCATAAAATCCCGAGCCTTGCTTGGGATTTTATTATATAAGGATACAAGGAGAAAATATGTTTGTAGATAAGGCAGTCATAAAAATTAAAGCCGGAAATGGCGGCGATGGTGCAGTTTCATTCCACAGAGAAAAATATGTTGCGGCAGGCGGTCCTGACGGCGGAAACGGCGGTAAGGGCGGAGATGTTATTTTTGTTGCAGACAGCAATATTTCATCTTTGATAGACTTTAAATATAAGAAAAAATATGTTGCACAAAACGGCGAAAACGGTGGCAGAAAATGTGCTACAGGCAAAAGTGCAGAAGATCTTATTGTTAAAGTTCCTAAGGGAACAGTCGTAAGAGAAAATCGCACAGGAAGAATACTTGCTGATATTTCAACAGATGAACCAAAAGTTGTTGCACACGGTGGCAAAGGCGGCAAAGGTAATATGAACTTTGCTTCATCTACAAGACAAATCCCTAAATTTTCAAAGCCGGGATTCCTTGGAGAAGAATTTGAAGTTACTCTTGAACTTAAACTTCTTGCTGATGTCGGTCTTGTTGGTTATCCGAATGTTGGAAAATCAACGCTTATTTCAGTTGTAAGTGCGGCAAAGCCTAAAATAGCAAATTATCATTTTACTACTTTGACTCCTGTTCTTGGCGTTGTTAAGGTTAGTGAAGAAAAATCTTTTGTTATGGCTGATATTCCGGGACTTATTGAGGGTGCAAGTGATGGTGTTGGTCTTGGACATCAGTTTTTGCGTCATGTTGAAAGATGCAGACTAATTGTCCACGTTGTTGATGTTTCAGGAATTGAGGGCAGAGATCCTATAGAAGATTTTGAAACAATCAACAGAGAACTTGAAAACTTTGATGCAGATCTTGCTTCACGTCCGCAAATAGTTGCTGCAAATAAATCTGATATGGCAGATGAAAGTCAGATTGAAAGATTTAAAGAATATATTGAAGAAAAAAACATACCTTTCTTTAAAATATCGGCGGCTACAAGTCAGGGTACAAAGGAACTTATTGACGCAGTTTCAACAATGCTTGATACTCTTCCTCCTGTTAAGGAATATGAAGCTGAACCTCTTACTGTTGAACAGCAGATTGAAATACAGAATGAAGATAAATTTACTATCGAAAAAGAAGATGGTGTTTATTATGTTGAATCAAGAATGTTTGAACCTATTTTCCGTTCAATTGATCTTGATGACTATTCTTCTTTGCAGTATTTTCAGAAGGTGCTTAAATCAAGCGGTATAATTAAAAAGCTTGAAGAAATGGGCATAAACGAGGGCGATACAGTTAATATTCTCGGATTTGAATTTGATTATATAAGGTAATTGTTATGGATAATCTGACAGCTCATGAAGCTAAACAATACAGTCCGCTTTCTCTTGCATTTCTCGGCGACAGCGTTTATGAATTGTGGGTCAGAGAAAAACTTTTAAGGGAGGCAAATATGCCGCCGTCAAAATTCAGCAGAAGTAAGGTAACTTATGTATGTGCGGAATTTCAGGCGGAAGCATCAGACAAGATATTGCCTCATCTTACAGAAGAAGAAACGGCTGTTTTTAAAAGAGGAAAGAATGCGAAAGGTATTTCTCCGCCTAAACACGCAACTTTTCTTGAATATAAAAAAGCCACAGGGCTTGAATCATTGCTTGGATATTTGCATCTTTGCGGTGATAATGAACGTATAAACGAAATTCTCAGTTTTATATGGGATAACAGATAATTTCAGAGGTGAATAATTATGTCAGGACATTCAAAATGGGCGAATATTAAAAGAAAAAAAGAAGCTACTGACGCAGCTAAAGGAAAGATTTTTACTAAAATAGGAAGAGAAATCACTGTTTGTGTAAAGCAGGGCGGACCTGACCCTAATAATAATGCTAAACTTCGTGACCTTATCGCAAAGGCTAAATCAAACAACGTTCCTAACGATAACATCGACAGAGTCATTAAAAAGGCTTCAGGTGAAGGCAATAAAAATGACTATGTTTCAATAGTTTATGAAGGATATGGTCCAAGCGGTGTTGCTGTTATTGTAGAATGCCTTACAGATAACAAGAACAGAACAGCAGGCGATATAAGACATTATTTTGATAAATTCGGCGGAAATCTTGGTACATCAGGCTGTGTATCTTTTATGTTCTCAGATAAGGGATATGTTATTGTTGAAAACAAGGGCTATGATGAAGACGAATTTATGGAAGAATGTTTCGACCTTGGTGCTGATGATCTTACAGTTGAAGAAGATGAAATACTTGTTGAATGTGCACCTGGTGATGTTCACAATGTAAGAGAAGGTCTTGAAGCTAAGGGATACACAGTTCTTTCAGCTGAAGCAGAAAAAGTTCCTGCATCATATACAAGTCTTACTGATGAAGAAGACATCAAGAAAATGACACTTCTTCTTGAACATCTTGAAGATAACGATGATGTTCAGAACGTTTACCATAACTGGCAGATGGACGAAGAATAATTTATATTATTTATATCTTATACAAAAAAACCGCCTGAAAAGGCGGTTTTTTTATTTTTATAAAGAAATTACTTAACATAAACTCTGAATATGAAAAAGATAATTTCAGCTACAATAGCTAAACTGAATGCAAGGCATAAAACCTTGTCGGCAGTTTTGCCCGCTTTGCATACACAAAGTGAGAATGACAGCTTTTTTGATGGATAAAGAAGCTGTACTTTTTTTTCATTAAGCAAATCAAGCAATATATGCGAGATGAATCCTATTGCAAAAAACATACTGCATTGAGGCAGAATAACTGCAACTGATGCTGTTAATAGAATCCCGCCTACAATTGAATGCATAAAAGTTCTGTGAGGTTGATGTTCACCGAAAATACATATTGCAATGAAAAAAACAATTCCCATAAGAATTTGCATAAGACTTGTATTTTTTTGAATATAAGCAAAAATTCCAGGTTTAAAAAGAAATTCTGCAACGCAGGTTACAGCTGCCGCAATACCTGCAATCGCAATTATTTTTCCGAGTCCTTTACGGCTTTTGGAAGTTGTAACATCAATATCGCTTATTACTGAACCTATACAAGCCGCCGCACCACATATAAACAATGATTTTATATCATTGGGGTGTGTTATAAAAACAGCTGACGCTATTCCGGCGGCTGCATGAGTTTTAAACATCATAATTTTTTGTTCTCCTTAATTTTTTATCGCATTACATTATAACATAATCTGACAAAATTTTCAAGGAGAATTATTTTAACTTTATTTTACCCAGCTTTCAATATCGCTTACGCTATGTATTCCGTTAAGAATCTTTCCTTCTTTTATAACGGCTGAATCTGAAACGCTGTTTTTAAGATTATCAACTGTTCTTCCAAATCCGCTTCCACCTGATGTTGCAAAGAGGATTATTGTTTTTCCTGAAAAATCATAAGATTCAAGGAAAGTATTTATTATTGTTGGCGCAACATACCACCATATAGGAAAACCAAGGTAAATTGTATCGTAATCCGACATATTTTCGCATTTTTCAGCTATTTCAGGTCTTGAATTTTTATCATTCATTTCAACTGAACTTCTGCTTTGTTTATTCATCCAGTTTAAATCATCCTTTGTGTATGGAACGGCAGGTTTGATTTCAAAAAGGTCTGCCTTGGCAGCTTCTGCCACCATTTTTGCAGCGTTTGCTGTTACTCCGCTTGCTGAAAAATATGCAACTAATTTTTTTGACATAATTATTTTTCCTCCAATTTATTATAAATTTCATCTGTAACAGGTTCAAGCCATTCATTTGATGTGTTTTCACCAGGACATTCAACTGCAAGGTGACTGAACCAGCTGTTTGCTTTTGCACCATGCCAATGTTTTACTTCGGCAGGAATTGTTACAACGTCACCTGGTTTAAGGCTCTGTGCCGGTTTGCCTTCTTCCTGATACCAGCCTTCGCCATCAACGCATATAAGAAGCTGTCCGCCGCCTTTTGATGCATGATGTATGTGCCAGTTGTTTCTGCATTTTGGTTCAAATGTTACATTTGCAATAAATACTGTTTTATTTGGGTCTGTTAACGGATTTAGATAAGATTTTCCGATAAAATATTTTGCGTATGCATCATTTGGATTTCCAAGTCCAAAGAAACCGCCGTGTTCATCACATAAAACATCATCTGCATATATTTCTTTTGCCATATTGAAAGCTGCCCATGCGTTTGGCCAGCCTGCATAAAATGCAAGATGTGTTAAAATTTCAGCCATTTCAGATTTAGAAACACCGTTTTTCTTGGCAGTTGCAAGATGATATTTAAGTGAATTATCAACTATTCCTTTGCTTATAAGTGCTGTTATTGTTACAATTGATCTTGTTTTGAGAGAAAGTTTATCTTCTCTTGACCAAACTTCGCCAAATAAAACATCATCATTTAATTCAGCAAATTTTGGTGCAAAGTCGGAAAGGCTATCTCTGCCGGCTGTTTGTTTTACCATTTTCTAAGACTCCTTTTTTACTTAATCCCAGGATAATTTTCCTGTTTTTACCGCCTCTTCATAGCGGCTTATTTTGTAGTCAAGTCGTTTAAGAGTATCATTTATTTTTTTCTGCTGTTCGATTAAAGATTCACGCTGTTCAGAAAGCAGCTGTAATCTTGCCTCGATTGTTTTATCGCCCTCTTGTGTAAGCTTTACGTATTCTATAAGTGCTTCAACAGGAAGACCTGCACTTCTCATACATATTGCAAGTTCCACCCAGCCGAGGTCGCTTTCCTGATAATCTCTTATTCCGCTTGCTGTTCTTGTAACAGGCGGAATCATTCCGACTCTTTCGTAGTATCGCAATGTGTCCTGCGATATATCAAATTTTTCGCTAACTTCTTTTATTGTCATTTAATCACCTTGCTTATTTTTTATACTGATATTATATACCCTTGAGTTGACTCCAAGTCAATAGAAAATAAGAAAATTTGTTAAAATATACAAATGATCAATTCCTGATTTGTAAAAGATGTAGAAAAATTAAGATTTTAAAATTTTTTTGCAACGATTTGGGGTGGCTGGTAGTTATATATATAGATGGATAAAATGCAATAAGATTGTATAAAAATAAAAAATGTTGACAAATGTGGAGTTGTATAGTATAATTCAATTATATGATATATAGAAATAATAAAAATATTTTAATTAACGGAGGTACAAAAATATGATGGCTAAAAAGATAACAGCAATAATTTGTTCTCTTGGAATGCTTTTAAGTTCAGTAAGCGTTTCGGTGGCATCTGCTGTGACTTCAACAGAAAAAGGAACATTTTTTAATGTTAAAACAGATGAAAGCGGCAGATACCATTTTGAGTACAGATTTGATGAAAATGGTAGGAAAAAAGGAAATGATATAACCCATGCGGCATATATTATTTCAACAAAAGAAGATATAAGTTCGTTAAAAACCGATGACACCCTTCTTTATTCGCTTGAAGAAATAAAAAATAACAGTTTAAAGTGGTATAATGATGACCATGATTTTTCGGATAAAAATTATGATGATTCTCGTTTTTTACCTTGGAAGAACATTACTGAATATTCTATTGATGAAATTCTTAAAAAATACGACAGCGATTATACAGATAATCTTGATAATATTTATGTGTATAGAAGCAATCCTTATCTCACAGCATCAGAACGAAAAGAAGAAGCTGAAAATATATCAAAAAAATATTTTGCTGATTATATAATTGATATGGATTTTAACCAGAATACATGGGCAGAAAATGGTGTAAAAAGAATTCTTTTTGAGCTGAAAGACGGAACAGAACTTACAGATGAACTGAAAAAGGAAATTTTAAGTAAAGCAGGAACAGAAACAGAAATAAACAAGGTTGACCTTGAAGTGGAGGCAAAGAAAGATTCTGTACCTGATTCTAGAAATTATTGTATTAATTTTTTTGGAAATTATATTAACAAAGATAACATTTATGGATTTGAAGTATCATCAGAAGATGATAAATCAGCAGCTGAAACAGCAGAAAATTTATATGATTTAGAAGAAGTAAAAAGTGCTTTTCCTGATTTTTATGCGACAATGGGAAGACAGGTCTATTATAATGTAACTCTGCTGTATCCAAATGAAAAGACACTTGCTGATAATGAAGAACTTGAAGAAGTTCCAAATACAGAAGACACTGCACCAGCAACAGAAACCACCGCAACCGAAGAAGCAAAAATAACAGATTTAAACAAAATATATGGAATATTAGAAGAATATTTAACCGAGAAATATAATGACAATGCGACGGTAAAATTTAAAAACATTGATGACGAAGAACTTGTAAATATTGTATTCAAAGCACCTAAACAAG
>JALEJO010000133.1 GCA_022769365.1 Oscillospiraceae bacterium
GATTCTTTTACAGCATCAAGAATAAGTTTGCTGCAAAAATCTATTCCTAAAGCACCGCTGTTTAAACACATAGCATAATTTTCTTTGTCATACCAGTTTCCGCCTGTATTTATGCTGTAAAAAGTTTCTCTGCGTTTATCAAATTTTTTAAGTATACCGAGTGCTTTTTTCTTGTCAACGCCATACTGTTCAACTGCACGTTTAACTCTTGCTTCTTTGTTGCTGTAGATAAATACGCTGAAAACGTCTTCTGTGTCGCCAAGAATATAGTTTGCACATCTTCCAACTATAACACAACTGCTCTTTTTGGCAATCTCCTGTATAATCTGACTTTCTATTATATATATTTTATCTGACAGAGGCAGGTTTTCTTCAACTGATCTTGTAGGGTTAGATGAAAGCATAAGAGAATATAAAAAACTCTTAGGTGCTGCTTCTTCAGCATTTTCCAGATATTCAGGTGAAACACTGCATCTTTCAGCTGCCATTTCAAGTATTTCTCTGTTGTAAAAAGGTATTCCAAGTTCTTCTGCAACTTTTTTTCCGATTTCTCTTCCGCCACTTGCGTATTCACGTTCAATAGTTATAATTTTATTAGCCATTTTAATAACTCATTCCTTTCTTGTTTAAAAGTTTTAAAAAGAACAAGGATTTTTTCCTTGCTCCTTTTTTACTGTTCAAATGATATTATATCATATTTTAAGCAATATGTCACTATTTATAAACTAACAGAATAACATTTTCTCTATTTTATACAAATAAAACAAAATCTTTTTGTATATATTTACTTTTCTACTTTTACAACTTTTTCTTCGTTTCCTTTATTTCTGAAAACAAGAAGTTTGCTTATTACATAGTTAAGTATCAGAACGACAACATTTGCAATTATCTTTGAAATCCAGTAATTGATAGAAAGAAGTGTTACTCCGATATACATCATAACTGTTTCAACAATAAGAGTGAAAACTCTTCCGCCGTAAAATCCCGCAGCTTCTGTGATTATGCCTTTGAATCCTTTTGCTTCTGAATCAAAAACCCACAAACGGTTTGTTATGTATGCAAATGTAACCGCACATATCCATGAAATAACCGTGCTTATGGTTGAAACGTATCCGCTTGCAAGACCTGCACTTTCAAGTCCCCATTTTGCAATGCCTGCTGTGATAAAGCTTACTACTGTTGTTAAAACTCCAAATATAAGATACATAAGTATTTCTTCATATTTGTAGTAAAGATTCTGTATTCCTTTCGGGAATACTGAAACTATTTTTCTGCATAATTTTTTCATTATTTTTTACCTTTCTCTAAAAAACTCTTGATTATTTCCGCATTTTATGATACTATATATAGTAATATTATTATATACTTTAAAAGCGAGGGTTTATTATTTTGAATTATTTAGTTATAGTTATTTTGCTTGCACTTTCAGCTGTTTTCTCTGCAAGTGAAACGGCTTTTGCCTGTGTAAATAAAATCAGACTTAAGGCAAACGCCAAAAAAGGGGATAAGTCGTCCCAAAAAGCACTTAATGTAGCCGATTCGTACAATAAAGTACTTACAGCCATTTTAATAGGCAACAACATAGTAAACATTCTTATGTCATCTCTTGGTACTGTTATTGCAACTACTCTTATGGGAAGTTCAGGTGTTGCCGTTGCAACCGCTGTAATTACTGTTGTAGTTCTTATTTTTGGTGAAATACTTCCTAAATCTTTTGCCAAAAATCAGGCTGAAAAATGTGCTTGCTTTTTTGCAGGACCTATTTCAATATGGACAAAAATTATGACACCGTTTGTTTTTGTCTTTAATAAGCTTTCAGCCGCTTTTACCAAAAAAGAAGAAGAACCAAGCGTAACAGAAGATGAACTTAAATCAATGATTGAAGAAATCGAAGAACAAGGTGTTCTTGAAGAACACGAAAGCGACCTTGTAAGGTCGGCACTTGACTTTGACGAAACTGCAATCAGAGAAATATGCATACCACGAGTTCAAGTAACTGCCATTGAAAAAAATACACCTGTCGATGAAATTCAGAAAATTTTCCTTTCCTGCAATTTTTCAAGACTTCCTGTATATGACGGCAATATGGATAACATTGAAGGTATAATCACATATAAGGATTTCTTTAAAATGAAATGCGAAGGTGGAAATGATATTTCTGAAATAATTCAGGACATTGTTAGAATATCTGAACTTCAGACAATAAATGAAGTTTTCAAAAAAATGCAGGGAAACAAAACTCATATAGCTGTTGTTCTCGACCAATACGGCGGAACAAGGGGAATAGTTACCCTCGAGGACATCATAGAAGAACTTGTTGGAGAAATCTATGATGAAAATGATGAAGAAATACCTGAATTTGTAAAAGTACGTGAAAATATGTACAGAATTTCAGGTGCAATGAGAACGAGTGACTTGCTTGAAAAAATCGGCATTCAGAATCCTGTTGCCGAAGAAAGCAGCACAATTTCAATAGGCGGATTTATAATAGACCAGCTTGGACATATTCCTTCATACGGTGAAAGTCTTAAATGCGGAAATATGATATTCAGGGTTATAGAAGTCTATGACCATTCAATTAAAAAGGTTCTTCTCAAAGTTATTCCTTCATCTGAAAATGATGAAAAAAACAGCTGATTTACAGAAAATATTATACCACAACACTCTTTATTTGTAAAGTGTAAACGCCAAAATTTCCTTAAATTTACACCTTAGCATTACTGTTTTCTAAAATTTTATCTTTAATATCAAGTACTTGACTTACAAGATAAAGCGAACCGCAGAAAAAATATGTTCCATTTTTCTGATTATTTACCCATTTAAAGGCATCATTTAAATTCATAACAGATACTTTTTCAGAATCAAATAATTTTGCAAGTTTTTCTTTTTCAACAGCGTTGTATGTAAAACCGTCTGTGCATATTATTTTATCAAAAACTTTGTTGAATTTTTTGCAGACTGTTTTGTAGTCTTTTGTTTTTATCATACCTGTCACTGCGGTGACAGGTTTTTCAAGTTTTGTATTTTTAATAAAACTGCAAAGTGCCTCTGCACCATCTTCATTATGTCCGCCGTCAAGATATACAGACGGCGATTTTTTTATAAGCTGTATTCTTCCTTCAACTTTTGCATAGGATATTGAATCTGAAATGCTTTTTTCTGTGATGTTAAAATATTTTTTCAGATATTCCATTGCTTCAATAAAAACAATTGAGTTATGCATTTGATGAATGCCAGCCATTGCCGTTCTGTATTTTTTATTTTTATAAACAAATTCCGTTCCATCAATGTATGTTTTTATAAGTTTACATTCTGATTTATCGGGAATTATAAACTTTGCATTTTTATTTATGCACTCTTTTTTTATTATTTCAATTGTTTCAGCACAGTTGAAAGCATCTGTTACGCAGGCAGAATTGTTTTTGATAATACCGGCTTTTTGCCTTGTGATTTTTTCGATCGTATCACCAAGTAAAGCCATATGGTCCATTGAAACAGATGTTATAACGGATAAAAGAGGTTTTTCGATTATATTTGTTGCATCAAGCAAACCGCCAATGCCTGTTTCAAGAACGCATATATCGCATTTTTCTTCTGAAAACCAAAGAAGTGCAGCAGCAAAAGTTATTTCAAACTGAGAACATTCGTTTGTTATGTGGAGTTCTGATATTTTTTTGCAGTAAACAGCAAGCTTTTCATCAGGAATTTCTTTTCCGTTTATTCTTATTCTGTCATTGTATCTTCTTATAAAAGGTGATGTAAATTGTCCTGTTTTAAGGTTATTTTCCATTAAGCAATAAGATATTTCTTCAAGTATTGAACCTTTTCCATTTGTCCCTGCTATATGGATAAATTTCAGGTTTTTCTGCGGATTATCGAGTAATTCAAGCAATTTTTTTATTCTTGATAAATCTGTTACAGGTTTGCCTGATTTTCCAAAATTCATAAGATATTCTATTGGATCAAATTTTTCCATTTTAAGTACCTCATTTAAAAATAAAAAAGGAACTGTCGAAACAGTTCCCGAAAATTCAAATATTAGTCGCTTACATAAGGAAGAAGTGCAACGAATCTTGCTCTCTTTATAGCTGTTGTAAGCTTTCTCTGATGATATGCACAAGCACCTGTAACTCTTCTTGGAAGAATCTTAGCTCTTTCAGTCATGCACTTTCTGAGTTTTGCAATATCTTTGTAATCGATTTCGTCTACTTTTTCTGCACAGAACATACAAACTTTTCTGCGAGGACGCTTAGCACCACGATTATTACGTTCTCTTTCCATTAGAACAAATCCTCCTTTTTAGGATATTTAATTTAATTAAAACGGAACTTCTCCGTCACTGATGATCTCTTCAAAATCACCCAAATCACCAAGCGGTAAGCTTGGGTCAGCAGCTGGTGCAGGAGCAGGATTATTATAATTCTGATTTCCTGACGGCTGTGAATAGTTATTCTGAACAGGAGCGTTATTGTAATTATTGTTATAGCCGTTTTGCGGAGCAGGATTTGGATTAAATCCTCCGGCACCCTGATTAGCTTCTCTTGAACGTTTTGATTCGCCAAATGAAACGTTATCAGCCAAAACATCCATACCATAATGTTTAACGCCGTTCTGGTCGGTATAATTATTGTTTCTAAGGCTTCCCTCAACAATTATCATACTGCCTTTTGTGAAATATCTTCCGATAAAATCAGCTTGCTGTCGCCATGCAACAACATTGATAAAATCGGCTTCACGCTGTCCAGTTTCTTTAGATGTAAAAGGACGATCTACCGCCACACTGAATCGACACATAGAAACACCGCTCGGTGTCTGTCTCATCTGTGGATCGGCAGTAAGTCTGCCCATTAAAATCACTTTATTCAGCATAGCGAAACCTCCTACAAAATGAAAAAAATCTTACTTAACAGTAATCATTGAACGGAGTACACCGTCTGTGATGTTAAGAACTCTTGTTACTTCCTTTGGTAACTCTGGAGCTGAAGTAAATGTGTAAACAACATAGTAAGCTTCAACTTCGTCATTGATAGGATAAGCGAGCTTTCTCTTGCCCCAGTCATCAACTTCAACGTTTGATGCTTCCTTTTCAATAAGAGTCTTGAACTTTTCAACTAATTCTGTAACAGCTTCTTCACCCTTTGCAAGGCTGTAAACTGCCATAAGTTCATAGTTGGCACTGATCTTTGCCATTGAAAAACACCTCCTTTTGGATTTCGCATCAGTCATTTTAACAGATGCAAGGATAAATTTATTATAACATATTTAAAACAACTTGTCAAGGGAAAATCTCAATATTTTTTCAACAAAACAAAAAATCATTCACCAAGCATTTTATGGCATTTTTCATAATCGGGGAAAATCAAATTTAAATCTTTATGGAATTTTTTCGAGTGATCATGATGGATAAAATGCATATATTCGTGATAAAAAACAGAGTAAATGCAGATTTTTTCATATTCGCAAAGTTTTAAATTCATTGATATTTTACCTTTGACATAATTGCAGCTGCCCCATCTTGATTTCATATCTTTTATTGTAATTTGTGAAAGGGGAACTTTGTAGCCGCTTTTTATAAAATCGGCATAAACTTCATCATTGATTTTTTTGTACAAAATCATACATTTTTTCAATTGCCAGTTTTTTATTATTGCTGTAATGTTTTCATATGTATGAGAAACCCTTGTGGATATTTCAAAAAAATCGCCATTTATATCGGAAAATTCCCTGTTCTTATCTATATATTTTATTTTGTATTCTTTTCCAAGGAATTTCATTGAAACGGGTATTTTTTCTTCTGCTTTTGAACTGTTTTTAAGCTTTTCAATGCTTTTTTTGATTTTTGGAGCATTTTTTTCTAAAACAGATTCAATATAAGTTGTATTTGTGCGAAAAGGTGCTGAAATGTATACAATTCCATCTGCTTTTATTCGGATATTTATATTTTTGACGTTTTTTCTTGTAAGAATATAAGTAAAACCGCAAATTTCACCTTTTAAAAAATTATTTTCCATTTAAAAAGTCTTCCATTGATTTTAAAGAAGGATCGGTGAGAGTTTTTGCATAATATTGAAGAATTTTAACCGCATCAATTGAATTTATAACACCGTCGCCATTAATATCAGCAATTTTTTTATTAAGTGAAGACTGCTTGCCTGTAAGGGTTTTAGCATAGTCAACAAGAACATAAACAGCATCTTTTGAATTAACTGCTTTATCTCCGTTTACATCGCCTAAAATTCCTGTATCAGGGAAATTAACATTATCATCTTCTGTAATTGGATATTCAAGTGCAGGAAGTTTGTTTATTGTGCCTGAAATATAGTCAGATAAAATTTTTGTATCGTTTTCATCAACTGTTCCGTTGCAGTCAAGGTCGGCGGCGGCTTTTTGCTGTGCGGAAAGTGAGTTAGAATTTTTTATCAAGTCAAGGTCTTGCTGATTTATTAAAGAGTCACCGTTTAAATCTCCCCATTTTAAAGCATTTTTTCCTTTATCTGTTGCCGTGCATGAAGGGAAAAAACTAACATATGAAGATACTTCATTTTTTTCAATTAAGTGTTCACCGTTTGGAACTCCATTTTGGAAAGAAGAAGAATCGCATAAGAAATATTTATGTGAAATATTTGAAGTAGCATCGTATGTAACATCTGTACAATACCATTCCGACCCCACCTTTACCATTGACCATTCGTGTCCTTTTGCAGGAACTGAAATTGCATCTATTCCAACAGCGTTGCAAAGATATATATATGCTTTTGAAAAGCCTGCACAGACTGTTTTTTTATTTATAAAAACAGAAGCAATTGTCTGATTTTCAGGACTTTCATCAAGTGTACTTTTATAATCATAAGAAACATTTTTGGCAAGTTCATCGTGAAGATATAACGCCCTGCTGTATGGGTCGGAATATTCCAAAGCACCTTTTATATAATTTGCAACCGCTGAATTTATGGCTTCAGATGCGTTTTTTCTTGCTTCTCCATTTCTGTAGGCAGGAAGTATTCTTATTATAAGACTTGATGTGTTTCCTGAAGAAGCAACTTCAAAACTTGTACTTATCCAGAAAAATTCAGGGTGGTCACGCACAAAAAGACTTGTTATTTCTTTTGCTTTAGTTGCTGAAATTGTTTGACTGTTGAATTCTGCACCTTGAGTTGTTTCGTATTCTTTTTTGAAGTTGTTATTGATTTTATTGCAAACAGTTAAAAGATTATCATAAAATTTCTGTTCATCGCCTGAAAGTTTGTTTCTGAAATAGTTTGATGATGTTCTGTAATTTATATTTTCAGCTGATGCGTAAATAGTTCCCGAAATACCGGCAGAAATCATACAAACAGAGGCAGTTAATAAAGCTGCCGCTTTTAATATTTTTTTGTTCTTCATTTTTGCTTGTCCTTTCTTCTATTTAATTTAACTATATTATACATCAATACCTTTTAAGTGTCAAGAATATTTATCTATAACTATAAATGAGGAATTAGGAGTGAGGAATTGCGGTGTCAGCCGTCGCTGACGAATTTTAAAACCTCTCCACCGCCTGACGGCGGTCCCCCTCTCCTTTCAGGAGAGGCTTAAAATAGATATTTTTCATTGAATTTAAAAAGTTATGCAAAGGCTCCACTGAAAGGGGAGCTGGCAAGCCGCAAGGTTTGACTGAGGGGTAGAAACGCATAAAACAAAATCGCCCCTGGCAGGGGCTTTAACCATAAGATTACTCTTATATTTTTAGTAACGTGGGGTGACATGGCTGCAGCGACACGCTGCCTCCTCATTCAATCAAAACTGTACGTGACAGGAATACAAGCGTTTTTACCAAAAATACAATTTTATAAATAGTAAAATTTGGTGTATCTTCCTATTGCATTTTTTGTGAAAAAGTAATATACTATATATTGGCGTGTTTAAACGCTTTTTTGAAAGTTTTTTATTGAAAGGTGTTAACTAAAATGCAGATAAAAGTGGTAAAATTCGGCGGCAGTTCTCTTGCTGACGCAAATCAGATAAAGAAAGCAGCTGATATAATAAAGGCAGATAGCACAAGAAGATATGTTGTTCCGTCTGCACCAGGAAAAAGATTCAGCGATGATATAAAAGTAACTGATATGCTTTATAAATGTTTCGACCTCGCATCAAACGGCAATGATTTTTCAGAAGTTTTTGAAAAAATCAAGGAAAGATACAGAGGAATAATTGCTGAACTCGGTATAGATTTTTCTCTTGAAGATGAATTTGAAACAATTCAGAAAACACTTGCAGAAAAGCCTATTTCAGATTATGCCGCAAGCCGTGGTGAATATCTTAACGGTAAAATAATTGCGAATTATCTTGGTTTTGAATTTATAGATTCAGCAGATGTTATTTTCTTTAATGAAAGCGGTTCACTCGATTCTGAAAAAACTGCAAAAGTTCTCAGCGAAAGACTTAAAAATACAGAATATGCAGTTATTCCGGGATTTTATGGACGTGGTGCAAACGGTCTTGTTAAAACATTTTCAAGAGGCGGTTCAGATGTTACAGGTTCGATAGTTGCAAACGCTGTCAAAGCTTCTATATATGAAAACTGGACAGATGTTTCAGGTTTCCTTGTATGTGATCCAAGAATAGTTGAAAATCCTGAAGTAATTCAGAAAATAACATATCTTGAACTCAGAGAACTTGCATATATGGGTGCATCTGTTCTTCATGAAGAAGCAATTTTCCCTGTAAGAAGTGCAGGAATTCCTATAAATATAAAGAATACAAACAGACCTCAGGACCCTGGCACTCTCATAGTTCCTGATGATATGATAGATGATGAATATATTCCATATACAATAACAGGCATTGCAGGCAAAAAGGGATTTTCTTCAATTAACATAAGAAAAGAACTTATGAACAGTGAAACAGGATTCTGTAGCGATCTTCTTAAAGTTCTTGTTGAAAATGATATTTCACTTGAACATATGCCTTCAAGCATTGACCAACTTAGTGTTATTGTTGAAAGTAAATATTTAAATGACAAAAAAGATAAGGTTATTTCAGATATTTGCAGTAAGGTTAAGCCGGATGATGTTGAAGTTGAAGACGGCATTGCACTTCTTGCAGTTGTGGGAAGAGGTATGAGAAAGACAAGAGGTACAGCCGCAAGAATATTTGCAGCACTTGCCCACGCAAGAATAAACGTTAAGATGATTGATCAGGGTTCAAGCGAAATGAACATTATTATAGGCGTAAGTGAAGATGACTTTAATGAAGCTGTAAAATGTATTTATGATGTTTTTGTATCATCTGTTATAAATGATTAAGTGGCGTGTCGCCTCAGTCAAGCCTTCGACTTGCCAGCGATAGCTTTCAAATTTATTGAAAAGTTCCCATTTATAGCCTCTCCTGAAAGATGAGGGGACCACCAAAGGCGGTGGAGGGGTTTCTGCTTATAAATTTAAGAATAAAAATATAACAAGGGTGCATCAGCTGATGCACCCTTGTTTTTTACATTTCAACAGCGGTTTTGATTTTGCTCACTGCACCTTTTTCAAGTCTTGAAACCTGTGCTTGCGATATACCTATTTCTTCTGCTACTTCCATTTGAGTTTTACCTCTGTAGAATCTTAAAAAAACTATATTTTTTTCACGTCTGTCGAGACTGTTCATTGCTTCTTTAAAAGATATATTTCTTATCCAGCTTTCAGCACTGCTTTTATCTCCAATCTGATCCATAACACAAACTGTGTCACCTGCATCAGAAAAAACAGGTTCATAAAGTGAAACAGGTTCGCACATACTTTCAAGTGAAACTACTATATCTTCTTTTTTTAATCCTGTTAATTCAGCTATTTCTTCTATTGTTGGTTCACGTTTGTTATCTGCAATGAATTTTTCTTTTGCCTGCAATGCTTTATATGCAGTATCTTTATATGTTCGGCTTATTTTAACAGGATTGAAATCTCTTAAATATCGCCTTAATTCGCCGTTTATCATCGGAACGCAATAGGTACTGAAACGCACTTCCTTTGTAAGGTCGAAATTTTCAATTGCTTTAATCAAGCCGATAACGCCTATCTGAAAAAGGTCATCAGCGTCCTGTCCTCTTCCCGAATACTTTTGTATAACGCTTAAAACAAGCCTCAAATTGCCTTGAATGAGTTTGTTTCTTGTTTCAATACTGCCTGTTTTTTTATATTCTTCCAAAAGGCTTATTTTTTCAGCTTCTTTCATTGTTTTAAGCTGGGAAGTTGATATTCCTGAAATATTGACTTTGCTGTATGACATAATATATACCTCCATTCGGTTTTGTATATATTTTGCCAACTACAAAAAATTTAATACAACTTTTTTGGAAAAAATCAGAAAACAGTAAAAATTTTTTTAGATGATTCTTCAGGTGAATATTTCCACTCTTTTATGTATTCATCTTCAAATGAATATGCCGGTTCGCTTGCTGAAACAGGGCCGTCAAACGAATCTACAAGAACAAGTTTTATTTTCATTTTTTCGGGTATAATAGCTTTTATGTAAACACTTGCAGACTGTCCCGCAAAAACGCCGTCACGATATTCTGCAAGACCTGCGAGGTTTGGAGCAAGTTCAACAAAAATTCCATAGTCTTCAACGCTTCGCACTATTCCTGAAACTGTTTCACCCTGATGAAATTTTGATACGTTTTCTTTCCAAGTTCCAAGTAATTCTTTGTGAGTTAAATAAACTCTTTCGCCGTCAAATGATTTAACAACTGCATAAATGCTTTGACCGTTATAGAATCTGTCGGAAGAATGAGATATTCTTGAAACTGAAATTGAATCTGACGGAATCATTGAAGAAATTCCGCAGCCAATATCAACAAATGCACCGAATTTTTCAAGATGAGTAACAACCGCTCTTATTATCTGCCCTGATGAAAGTGTTTTTATGTAGTTATTAAAACAGTCAACCTGAACATCTTTTCTTGAAAGAATTGCTTTGCATTTTCCATTTTCATCTTTTTCAATTTTTTTGATGTAAAAACAAACGGGTTTATTTACTCTTGAAATTATTGCAATATCACGAACAAGACCTTCTGATATTCCGTAGGCGGCTTCTTCTCGTGGAATAATTCCCTCCATACATGGCAAGGAAACGTGCAGATTATGCATATTGTCGCATAAAACGGCTTTTGCTTCAAGTATTTTTCCATTTTTCATTGCTGAAATAAGATTTTCTTTTGTTGAAGTCATCATTTTATTTTCAAGTTTGTTTAAAAGAGTTCCTTCAGGAAAGTATTTGTCTGTCATTTTTTTCTCCTTGTCTGAGAGCCTGAAAACAGGCTCTTTATTTTAATATTGTAATAAATAATATGATTCAGAAAGAAGAAATATGAATGTTTTCACCGCAGGTTGCAGAAAGAATATTTTCTATCTTTTTTTCGTTTTTATCGCTGCATATAACAGCAAGTTGAGAACGTGATTTAAGAGTATCTTCTGAAAAGTCGGAAGATGTCAGTTCGGTTGTTACCGGATCAGTTATGAAAACACCTGCATTATTTATAACACCTGTAGTTAAAAGGGTGAATTTTTCCTTTGGGAAATTGTCGTTTGAAATATTGCTGTTTTCAAATTTTGTAACGAGCGTATCAAGCGTTTTATCCTGTCTTATTGCATCTTTTATCTTAAAAGAGGCATAATATGCATCATCTTCGTTTAAATATTCGGCTGTAAGTCTTTTCATTTTAAAACTCCTTTTCTTTAAATCTGCCCTTTAATTTTTAGCATCAAAATAAACATAAAGCATTGATTAACAATGTTTTTAATTGTGCATTTTCAATTATTTTTACTTGAAAAGATAAAAATATACTCTGAAAATATTGCCTAAAAATCGATTTTAGTGTATAATAAAATAGTATAGCGTTTTTATACTTTACGTTGCTTTAAATATGCATTTTCGTAAAGTATGTGAAAGGATAATGATAATGGACGTAAGACCGGGAGATATTTTGCTTATGAAAAAGCAGCATCCCTGCGGAAGCAAAGAGATGCTTGTGCTTAGGGCAGGAATGGATTTCAGGCTGAGATGTGTCGGATGCGGTCACGAATTTATGATACCGAGAAATAAAATAGAAAAAAACATCAAGAAAATAAACAGACCGGAAATATAGCGGTTGCGGAGGATATATATGTTTGAAAAGTTATTGAAAATGGAAGAAAATTTTGAAGCTATTTCCGAGCGTCTCACAAATCCTGAGACAGTTGCCGACACAAAGCTTTATGCACAGCTTATGAAAGAATATAAAAATCTTTCTCCTATTATAGAAAAATTCAGGGAATTGAAAAAAGCCAAAGATGAACTTAGTCAGGCGGAAGAAATGATAGAAGCAAGTTCAGATGACCCTGAAATGAGAGAAATGGCACAGGAAGAATATACTACTTTAAAAGAAAAAAATGCAGCTTTAGTTGATGAACTTAAAATACTTCTTCTTCCTAAAGACCCTGATGATGACAAAAACGTTATTATTGAAATCAGAGGCGGTGCAGGCGGTGAAGAAGCTGCACTTTTTGCAAATTCTCTTTACAGAATGTACACTATGTATGCAGAATCAAAGGGCTGGAAACAGGAAATTCTTAATGCAAACAGCACAGAACTTGGCGGTTTTAAGGAAATAAGTTTTTCAATCGAGGGTGACGGTGCGTATTCAAGATTTAAATATGAAAGCGGTGTTCACAGAGTTCAGCGTGTTCCTGAAACTGAAACACAGGGCAGAATACACACTTCAACAGTTACAGTTGCAGTTCTTATTGAAGCAGATGATGTTGAACTTGAAATAAATCCGACAGATATTAAAACAGATGTTTTTCGTTCAAGCGGTGCAGGCGGTCAGCATATCAACAAAACAGAATCAGCCGTAAGACTTACACATATTCCGACAGGTACGGTTGTTGAATGTCAGGACGAAAGAAGCCAGTTTAAAAATAAAGAAAAGGCTATGAAAATTCTTCGTTCAAGACTTTATGATATGATGCAGCAGCAGCAGCAGGCTGAAATTGCAAGCAAGAGAAGAAGTCAGGTAGGTACAGGCGACAGAAGCGAACGAATAAGAACCTATAATTTCCCACAGGGAAGAATGACAGACCATAGAATAAACCTTACACTTTACAAACTCGAAGATATTATGAATGGTCATCTTGATGAAGTTTTTGATGCACTTGCAACAGCAGATCAGGCTGCAAAACTTGCAGACCAGCAGGATATTTGATTGAAATGAAGATACTTAATGAATATGGAAAAATAGCTTTGCTTTCAACTGAAAGTGAAGAGGACCTTGATTATGCCGCAGAACTTATAAAGTCAGGTGAACTCGTTGGAATACCGACAGAAACAGTTTACGGACTTGCGGCAGATGCACTTAATCCAAAAGCGGTAAAAAAAATATACGAAGCAAAAGGCAGACCAAGCGACAATCCGCTTATAGTTCATATTGCGGAAATGTCTGACCTTGATAAGCTTGTGCATAATGTTCCTGAAACTGCATATAAGCTTGCAGAAAAATTCTGGTGCGGGCCGCTTACTATGGTTTTGCCGAAAAATGACTGTATACCTTATGAAACATCAGGCGGACTTGAAACAGTGGGAATAAGAATGCCTGCGGCTGAATTTACAAGAAATCTGATAAAAAAATCGGGTTGTTACCTTGCAGCACCTTCGGCAAATATTTCAGGTTATCCAAGTCCTACCGAGGCAATACACGTTTGCAGAGATTTATCAGGCAGAATAAAAGCGGTTGCAGACGGCGGCTGCTGTAAAGTAGGCGTTGAGTCAACTGTTATTTCGTTTGAAAATGACGGCAAAACGATAAGAATTTTAAGACCTGGATACATAACCCCTGAAATGCTTTCTGAATTTGCGGAAGTCATAACAGACAAAGCCGTTACAGAAGGACTTGCAGAGGGACAAAAAGCGTCATCTCCGGGTATGAAATATAAGCATTATTCGCCTAAAGCCGATATAATAATGGTTGAGGGTAGCAAAGAATCCTTTGAAAATTATGTTTATAATCTTGAAAATGAAGATGGTCTTTATGTAGTTGCATTTGATGATGAAGCGACAGAATACAGCGGAAATATTCTTCATTATGGTGCAACAGAAGAAATGAGGGCAAGAAATCTTTTTGCAGTTTTAAGAGAACTTGATGACATAGGTGCAAAAAAGGTTTATATACATTCTCCACAGAAAAAAGGTGTTGGTCTTGCCGTTTACAACAGGCTTATAAGGGCTGCCGGATTTGAGGTGGTCAGGTTATGAACAGTTTGAACGGAGTTATGGTTGTAGGATTAACAGGTCAGACAGGTGCAGGAAAAAGCACCATAACCGAAGTTTTTAGAAAATCAGGATTTGCGGTTATTGATGCTGACAAAGTTGCAAGATATGTTCAGAGAAAAGATTCACCTTGCCTGAAAGAGTTGAAAGATTTTTTTGGCAAAGATATAATTTCCGATGACGGAACTCTTAACAGAAAAACACTTGCAAAAAAAGTTTTTACAGAAAAAAGTAACCTTGAGGCACTTAATTCGATATGTTATCCATATATCAGCAATGAAATTTTATGCAGAATAAGAGAATATGCTGATATGCAAAAAAAAATAATATTAATAGATGCACCTACATTGTTTGAAAGCAGAGCAGATGATTTTTGCGAACTTATAATATCAGTCATTGCAGAAGAAAATTTAAGAATGCAGAGAATAATGAAGCGTGACGGAATAACAGAAGAAGCCGCAAGGGAACGTATGAAAGCACAGCATAGTCAGGATTTCTTTATAGATAATTCTGATTTTATAATAAAAAACGACAGTACAGCGGAAAATTTAAATCTTGTTGCAGCTGAAGTTGCTGAAAAAATACTTGACTATTATAAAAGATATTATAACGGTTAAGCAGACTGAAACTTTATGAAAGGAATGTTTGTTATGTCTGAAAAAACAAAAGAAGAATTCAAAGAAAGACGCAAGGCAATAATGTCTGAATCAAAACACGGCGTTTACCGTCTTTCAGATGAAGAATTAAAAGAATGTGATGATTTCTGCGAAGACTACAAAAAATTTCTTGCAGAATCAAAAATTGAACGTGAGTTCGTTATTAATGCGGTTGAACTTCTTGAAAAGAACGGCTTTGTACCTTATAAAAGAGGTATGAAACTTGAAGCAGGAACAAAAATTTATCAGAACAACAGAGGCAAGGCTGTTATTGCAGCAGTTATAGGTAAACTTCCTATAACAGATGGTGTAAGACTTTCAGCTGCACATATCGATTCACCAAGACTTGATTTGAAGCAGCATCCGCTTTATGAAGATAATGAAACAGCATATTTCAAAACTCATTATTACGGCGGAATAAAAAAATATCAGTGGACAACAATTCCGCTTTCACTTCATGGTGTTGTTATAAAAGCAAACGGTGAAACTGTTAAAGTTGCAATAGGTGATAAACCTGAAGATCCTTGTTTTGTTATAACAGACCTTCTTCCGCATCTTGCAGTTGAACAGATGTCTAAAAAGGCAACAGCAATTGTTGAAGGTGAACAGCTTAATCTTTTAATAGGTTCAAGACCTTTCAAAGATGATGAAGACAGCGAGGCAGTTAAATTCAGAATAATGGATATACTCAATAAAAAATACGGAATTACAGAAGATGATTTCGTTTCAGCTGAACTTGAAGCAGTTCCTGCATATAATCCGCAGGATATAGGCTTTGACAGAAGTATGATAGGTGCTTATGGTCATGATGATAAAGTTTGTGCTTATCCTGAACTCAGAGCTGTTATTGATGTTCCAAATCCTGAACACACAACAGTTGCAGTTTTAACAGATAAGGAAGAAACAGGTAGTGACGGTAACACAGGGCTTTGCTCTTCATATTTAAGTTATTTTATAGATGACCTTGCAGCTGAATTCGGTGCAGAGGGAAGACACGTTAAAACGGCTTCTCAGTGCCTTTCAGCAGATGTAAACGCAGCTTTTGACCCTAATTTCCCATCTGTTACAGAAAAGAGAAACTGTGCATATATTAACAAGGGTGTTTGTGTGACTAAGTTTACAGGTTCAAGAGGTAAGTCAGGCACATCAGATGCATCAGCAGAATTTGCAGGAACAATTCGCAGACTTCTCGACAAGGAAAATGTTATCTGGCAGACAGGCGAACTCGGTAAAGTAGATGGCGGCGGCGGCGGTACTGTTGCAGCTTACATTGCAAACCTTGATATTGATACGATAGATGTAGGTGTTCCTGTTTTATCAATGCACGCACCTTTTGAAGTTGTTTCAAAAATTGATGTTTATTCAGCGTATAAGGCATTTGTTGTATTTAACAGAAGCTAAGATATAAAAAATCCCCCGACTTTTAAAGTCAGGGGATTTTATTTTTATTGCAATATTGCTTTTTCAAGTTCTTTTGGAGTTGAAACGATTTTTGATGCACCATTTTTTATAAGGAAATCATCATCTCGGAATCCCCAGTCTACACTTATGCAGTCAACCTCCGCATTTTTTGCAGTTTGTATATCAACATCAGAATCACCGATATAAACGATATCTTTTTTTGTTATTTCAGAATTAAAATTCTTTTTGAAGTTTTCAATTACTTTATTTACAGAATCAGGTGCAGGTTTTTTTCTTACACCTTCGCTTTCTTTTTCACCAACAGCATCAATAAAAAGTCCGCTGAAAAAATCTTCACATAATATTTTAACTGCAAAATCTGCTTTATTTGAAACAACAGCCGACTTAATTCCTTTACTGTTTAAAGATGTTATAAGCTCTTCTATGCCGTCATACGGCTTTGTTTTATCCTTGCAATGAAGTTTGTAATGCTGATTGAAAACCTCGTGAACCTCTTTTATAAGGCTCTCAGGTGTGCCTGACGGAACAGCTCTTTCAATGAGTTTTCTTATTCCGTTTCCAACAAAACGCCTTACTTCATCAATTGTTCTTTCAGGCATATTGAATTTTTTCATACAATAATTAACGCTTCCGGCAAGGTCGTCAAGCGTATTTAAAATAGTACCGTCAAGGTCAAAAACAGCAAGTTTATACATAATAAATGCCTCCTAAAGTCTGCTTATACTGCTTATCATCTGATACATAGAGAATATGAAAAATATAATAAATGCAGGTGTTGTAAATGCCCAGCCATACATTCTTTTATTTTTAAAATTAAGCGTGCTGAAATACTGTTTTATTTCTTTTCGCTTTACAATCAAAACAACAATTCCGCCGAACATCAGGGCAACAAGTATAAGCCAGCTTATAACGTTTGCAGCCTGTTCAGGAAGAATAAGATTTAAAATACCGTCTAAAAGATCTCCGAAAACAAAATTATTTATCATATGAAGGGCAATAGACCATTTTATTGAATATTCCATAGCAGTATATCCAAGAACAAGACCTATCACAAAAGCAAATAATACCTGATGAATGTTGCCATGCATTATTCCAAATAATGCGGAAGAAAAAATAATTGCAAAAGATTTTCCATAACGCTGCATATTTCGCATAACGTATCCTCTGTAAACTATTTCTTCGCAAACAGGTGCAAAAAATGATGCATAGATAAACATTGAAAAAGAAGTACTTTGTCCTGTTGCCCATTCAAGGTCTGATTGAGTTGTCAATCCGAACATATTGAAACCTGATTCAATAAAAGTTGAAAGATATGATGACGGAACCTGCGGCATCATAAATACAAGAAGAAGCATAAAAAAGACTTGAGGAGTCATTTTTCTTTTTCTTGAAAAAATAAGCGACTTGACGTTTTCACGTCTTGAAAAAAGATAAATTATAACAAGTCCTACAAGAATGCCTGCCATAGTTGACCATGCACTGTTTGATGTTTTTTCTGCATATTCATTTATACGCATATCCTGTTCGTTTGCCGGAAATGTAATGGAAATAAAGATAAGAGAAACAATTTGCGATAAAATAACAACCGCATAGCAGGCAAGGGTATAAAGAATAATTGCAAGACAAGTCATATTTGAATTTTTTTTCACGTCGTGCTTGAAAAGTCTTGTGTAATCAATCATAAATGGAGTCACAACCTTTCTTAAAAATAAATAAAATCCGCAGATAAAACAATACTGCGGATTTTACTTTTGGTGCGGATGACGGGACTTGAACCCACAAGAGATTGCTCTCACCAGCACCTGAAGCTGGCGCGTCTGCCAATTTCGCCACATCCGCACAAATCAACCCCTATATTATATCATTTTTTTTTCTAATTGTCAAGCATTTTTTTAAATTAGAAACTTAAAGAATGAG
>JALEJO010000017.1 GCA_022769365.1 Oscillospiraceae bacterium
CAACACTGTCTGCAAGTTCACTTACAGAGTTTTTTGAATAACCTTCAACGATAATTCCCTTTTCAAGTCCTACTGTATTGTTGAATTCTTCAACAGCTTCATCAAAACCTATAAGCTGCACACCGTTATAATAATTCCATATAGTAATTGTTACAGGGTTATCTTTGCTTAAAAGAGAATCAGGATTCTTCTGTGCACTGCAAACTGAATGTGTTGTGCTTGCAAGAATAGCTGATAATGTTAAATCTGATAATATTTTTTTATTCATAATAGTTCTCCAAGACATTTAATTTTTTCTTTTTTTAGTGTCTTATACCCTTTTGTACGGATGAAATACATACAAAAGTACTATAATTATATTGTACAACAAATTTACACATAAATCAAGCATAAATTAACATATTTCACCATTTATTAATATACTTCTTTTCATTGTAAAGTCTCTTTATTCAAAGCTTCTCCTTCGTTTGCTTCTTCAACTTCAACAGATGACTCACCAACTCCATCTTTGAATCTTACGCATACAACAGCTTGTGCATAGTTCACTGAACATAAAAAAGTTTTATTTTTTTCTTTTGCCTCTTTTGAAAAAATATCAAAAATCTGTTTTACAACTTCCTTTGTAAAATATCCGCCACGCCAATGAAAAAGGAGTGTTTTGCCTTTTTTAACTGCCTGTTTTGTGCGTTTTTGAACTTCTTCAAAAGTAGTCCAGGAAATTTTAGTTTCTCTGTAATAAAAACTGTCATTATCTGTGCATTCAGGAATTTTCCATATAACAGGTTCATGATCTCTGAATATTTTTTTATCTGAAAGATTAAAATAATCGTGTCTTATGATATCATCTTTTGAAAGAGTATTATCAAAAGTTGCATCAAGATGATAATACTGTCCATTTATTTTAACAATATTCCAGGCATGGCGGTATTTAATTCCCTTTTCAGGATTTGAATCCGACAAGGCAATAATACACCATATTCCAACGTTATCACAAAGAATTTTGACTGCCTTTGCAATTCCCTCACAAACCGCTGTGCCGTTTCCTAATGCACCTATAATTTCGTGTGAATATTCTTTTTTAAGTTTATCATACTTAACATTATTGCAGATAAAATCGTGTATAAAAAGTTCCTTTTCCTTTTCATTCATTTTCTGCATCTGACCGCAAAGTTTTTTTATTCTTGAATCAAGAGCTTTTTTCTGTTCAATTCTTTTTTCCTTATCAAAGAAAAAATATTTAGGTGAAAGTTTTACCATACTTGAATCATCATAATAACTGTAACTGAATGTAACAGACCAAAAAATCTCAGGGTGATCCATTCTTATCATAAAATAAATATCAGACAATTCTTTTTGTGAAAGCCTTGGAACAGGAAAAGAATTTCTCATTTCAAGCAAGCCCTCTTTTATCATAAAATAGGCTTTTTTCTGCTCCTTGTTAAGCATATTATAATAATATTCGGGTGCTTTACTCATTTGTTTTCTCCGTTTCCAATTTTTCTATAAGCTTTGCAAGAGATTTTTTAAAATTCTCGTCTTGAATTGATTTTCTTTTCGGCATACTTTTTGTATGTCCGCCTGATTTGCGAATTTTTTTCGATATTGCACGAAATTCAAGCAATCCTGAAATATTTTCATCTGAATATATTTTTCCGTCCTGATTTATTGCATATGCGTTTCTGCCAAGACACATTGCTGCAAGTCCATAATCCTGCGTAATGGCAATATCTCCATTTGAAATAAGATTTACAAGTTTAAAGTCAACACTATCCGCACCTTTTTCAACTATAATAGTTTCAGCATTTTTTCTTTCAATTCTATGTGCAGTATCACAAAGTATAATGCATTTTATTCCGTATTTAAAAGCAATTTCAACAGTTTCATCAACAACCGGACAGCCATCAGCATCTATATATATTTTCATAAAATTAATTCTCCAAAACTTTAAGTATTCTTTTTGCAACAGCATCTGCGGCTTTTCTTTGTGTAATTTCTGACGGGTGCCAGTCTGAACCGACTCCATCGGATAATTTTTGCATTTCCAATTCAAAACTTGTTATTCTTTTATCGCCTGTTTCAATTCGATAATCAACAACTGCTTCCGAAACATACTGATACATTCCGCCGCCCATCAGACCAACTGTACAAAAAATATATGTATCAGTATTTTTTTCCCTGACATCTTTTAAAAATTTTACATAAGCTTTTTTAAATTCAACAGAACGCTGCATTCTGTTTTGATTTACATAGTTTGAATCATTTGTTCCAAGGTTAATAACAATAATATCATTCTTATGCGACTTAAAATCCCATTCCAAAGCATATTCAGGAGTTTTTCCTATTTTGCCATAAAATGGCGGAACTATATCTTTTTCATTCATTTTACCGTCCGATGTATATCCAGACATTACTCCATGACCGCTATAGGAAACAGCACTATAATCGGCATCAAGTTTTTCAGCAGTTAAATAAGCATAAGATTTCATAAAGTTTTCAGTAGTTGTTTTAAACGGTTCTGAGCTGTCTTTACCCTCAACTCCGTATGCACAAGTTATTGAATCACCTATAAATTCAATGCTTAATTTCTTTTTTTCAGCAGGCATAACAAAATTTTCATCATCTGATCTTACCAATATATTTTCAACACCAACAGCACCTCTCACCGCCTCTGAAAGATGTATGATTTTTACTTCCGATGTTTGAGTAACTTTTTTATCAAATAAAATAATTTCCTTTTTTCTCAAACTAATAACATCATCAATAATTATTTTGCCGTCAACCATAACAGCATATCTCGAACGAAAATCCCTATTGTTTTCAATTGAGTCATCACCTGCAAGTGTTACAGCCGCATATTTTCCTTTAACTATAAAAGATATCGCCGCACCGCTTTGAACAAGCCATAAAATTCCGTTTTTTTCAAGTGTTCTTCCTATTATTTTAACATATTTTGATACAGGAGTATATTCCATAAACCTATTTCTCCATTTCATTTTTACTTTTTTATATTATAACATAGTAAATATTGTTAGTCAAACAAAAGTAACCGCAGACTTTTACATCTGCGGTTGGAGTAATAAGAATATATCAATATCAGAAACTATCAAACATTAAAGATAATCTTTGAATATGGTGGAATAGGCCACTTATCTTCAGGCATTGAAACTTCAATTTCATCAGCAATCTTTCTCATTTCGCCCATTTCAGCAAATACAGAATCTCTGTAAACACGAGCCTGTTTTTCGCCTTCTTCAGCTTCCTGAGCAACTGAAACCTTTTCTGAAAGCTTTTCAATTGATGTTGCAAAGTCTTCTGCAAGAGCTGAAAGCTTATTAGCCATATTGAGTTCAAGTGCAGATTCAACACCGATTGACTTCTTTACAGCAACTGAATCGCAAAGTTCCTTTGTATATGCAATAGTTGCAGGAAGAAGCTGCTTCTTAGCCATATCAATCATTGTAAGTGCTTCTATGTTAATTGTCTTTGAATATGCTTCAAGTAAGATTTCCTTACGTGCATTAACTTCAACAGGTGTATAAACGCCGAATTTTTCAAACATCTTAATGTTCTTTTCATCTGTGTAATGTGGAAGAGCATCAACAGTTGAAGTATAGTTTGGAAGACCTCTCTTCATTGCTTCAGGAATCCATTCAGGAGCATAACCGTCACCATTGAATATAACTCTGTCGTGTTCTTCAAGAGTCTTGCAAAGAAGATCCTTAACAGCCTTTTCAAGAGTTCCGTTTGCCTTTGCTGGTTCAAGAATTTCAGTAAATTCATCAAGTTCCTGTGCAAGCATTGTGTTAAGCATAACGTTAGGGCAAGCGATGTTATCTGATGAACCAACCATTCTGAATTCAAATCTGTTACCTGTGAATGCAAAAGGTGAAGTTCTGTTTCTATCTGTTGAATCCTTAGGGAATGATGGAAGTGCATCAACACCAATTTCAAATTTTGAATTTTCTGCAACATATGGTGTGCCGTTCTTTATAGCTTTAAGAACTGCATCAAGTTCATCACCAAGGAATGTTGAAATAATTGCAGGAGGAGCTTCATTTGCACCAAGTCTGTGGTCATTTCCGGCTGAAGCTGCTGAAATTCTGAGAAGGTCAGCATATTCATCAATACCCTTTATAACTGCACAAAGAATTGTGAGGAACTGAAGATTTTCCATAGGTGTGTCGCCAGGGTTGAAAAGATTCTGACCATCATTTGTTGCAACAGACCAGTTGTTGTGCTTACCTGAACCGTTAACACCTGCGAAAGGCTTTTCGTGAAGAAGGCAAACAAGACCATGCTTTGCAGCAACCTTTTTCATAACTTCCATAGCAAGCTGGTTCTGGTCAGCGGCAATGTTTGAAGTTGAGAAAACAGGAGCCATTTCGTGCTGTGCAGGAGCAACTTCGTTGTGCTTTGTCTTTGCAAAAATGCCAAGCTTCCATAATGTTTCATCAAGGTCCTTCATATATGAAGCAATTCTTGGCTTGAGATTTGCAAAATACTGGTCGTCAAGTTCCTGACCCTTTGGAGGCATTGCACCGAAAAGAGTTCTGCCTGTTAAAATAAGGTCTTCACGCTTGTCGTACATTTTTTTGTCTATAAGGAAATATTCCTGTTCAGGACCAACTGTTGAAGTAACTCTTGTAACATTTTCATTTCCGAAAATTTTAAGGAAACGAACAGCAACCTTGCTGAGTGCGTCCATAGAACGAAGAAGTGGTGTTTTCTTATCAAGAATTTCACCTGTGTATGAAATAAATACTGTTGGAATGTAAAGTGAACCTTCCTTTACAAAGCAGTATGATGTAGGGTCCCAAGCTGTATATCCTCTTGCTGAACAAGTCTGACGAAGACCGCCTGAAGGGAATGAAGATGCATCAGGTTCGCCCTTAACAAGTTCCTTACCTGAAAATTCCATTATTACCATACCGTTTTTAGTTGGGTTAATAAATGAATCGTGCTTTTCAGCAGTTGAACCTGTCATAGGATGGAACCAGTGTGTGTAATGTGTAGCACCCTTTTCAATAGCCCAGTCCTTAATTGTATTTGCAATAACATCAGCTGTTGTAGGGTCAAGCGGAACACCGCATTCCTTTGTTTTGATAAGTGACTTATAAACAGCCTTAGGCAGTCTTGCCTTCATAACCTCATCGTTAAATACGTCACAAGCAAAATAATCTGCAACACTCTTGAATTCTGACATTTGACATTTCCTCCTTAAAAATAAAAAAACGTTCAAAAATGCGGAAAGGGATAATTAACTTCCTGCAAAATTGAAACGTCTTTGTTTCCTAAATAAATTCAGATACTGACCGCAATAAAACATACAGAAAAATCAACAAAACGTTTAAGTCTATGTTTCATTACAAATCTCCTCATATACATTCTTACACGCTATGAATAAAGCAAAGAATGAAATAATTTTAATAATATTCGGTCTGTTTCTGTTTTGTCCTTTGTATCTCAAGGACTGTATCTATTATAACTTATTTAAACTCAAATGTCAATAGACTTTTTAAAATTTAACATTTATTTCAGAATATAAAGCTTTTAAGCTTATAAACTTTATATTGTAAAGTTTTATAAAGTTCTTATCTGAAAATAGTAAAGTCAAATATGGATTTTTTATTTTTTAAAACAATTTATGCACATCATTTATTGTAATGAAAATGATAAGCAAAAACAAAAGCATCATACCTGCTGCATGTATAGCCGATTCATATTTTGCAGGCACAGGTTTTCTTCTTATCGCCTCTATAATTAAAAAAACAAGTCTGCCGCCGTCAAGTGCAGGTATAGGAAGAAGATTAAAAATGCCTATGTTTATTGTTATAAAAACTGTTAAAGACAAAACTGATTCAAGTCTTTCAACAATTGTTGTCCCTGTTGAAGCTGCCTCGCCTATTTCATTAACTACCCCGACAGGACCTGACATATCGTTTATTCCATATTTTCCCCTGAGCAAGTCAATAAGAGATGACCATATAAGTTTGGCATCTGCACAAGTTTCTTTTGCTGAATACGAAACAATAGTAAGAGGATTTTTTGAAATCGGTTTCACATAAAAATCAGCCTTGGATTTATTCACACTGTCATAAAAAACAACATTTTCAAGCGTAATTTTTTTGCCGTCACGAATGACTTTAACTGTATAAGTGTTACTATATGTTGACTGAAGTTTATAGGCAAAGTCGGTTGTTGTAAACATATGACTGCCGTCTATTGAAATAATTTTGTCGCCCTCTTTTAAACCGCTTTCATAACTTGATGCCGATATTTTGCCCGCTTCGGAAGTATGAAATTCATCTATAACAAGGCTCGGTATTGCAGGATACATTGCAGATGAAGTTATAATAAGTAAAACAAATCCAAGAAGAATATTCATAACAGCACCCGCTGAAACAACTATTATTCTTTTCCAAACACTTTTACTTCCAAAAGCTCTGTCGTCACTGCTGTCTGAATTTTCGCCTTCCATCGCACAATAACCGCCAAGAGGTAAAAGCCTTAAAGAATACTTTGTTTCACCTTTTCCCCAGCCGAATATTTTAGGTCCCATTCCTATTGAAAATTCATTTACTTTTATTCCGCATTTTTTTGCCGCTAAAAAATGTCCTCCTTCGTGAATTGTAACAATTACTCCGAATATTATAAGTGCAATTACGATACCCAACATACAATATGCCTTCTTTCTGTTTATTTTTTAATATATTTTTATTTTTTATAATTTTCCGCAAAAATCGCTGTTTTTTAAAAGCATCAACATATTTTTAAGCTATTTTGCTCGATTTTCCCCGTCTTTGTATCTTATATGCAACAATTATATCACATTTTGTGTTTAATGTACAGTATTATTGTAAAAATTTATATTTTTTCAGAAATTCCCTTGACAAACAGCCTTATTTTTGGTATAATATAATCGCTTTCTTAAATTTTTTCATAAAGATCCCCTTTAATCTGACCGATGCTTTAAGTAGTGTCGGTCTTTTTTTATATACAGCGAATGAATGAGGAATGAGAAATTAGGAATGAGGAATTGTGGTGTCGCCTGCGGCGACTTATCCCCCTCTGTCGCTTCGTGACATCTCCCCAAGGGGAGATAACCCCTCAGTCAAGCCTTTGGCTTGCCAGCTCCCCTTTCAGGAGAGCCTTAAAAACAGCCTTGCAAATTTTGTGAAAAACCCCTATTAAAGCCTCTCCTTTTAAGGAGAGGTGGCACAGCGTAGCTGTGACGGAGAGGTAGAAACGCAAAAAGCTAAATTGCCCCTGGCAGGGGCTTCAACCATAAAATTACCCTTACATTTTTAGTAACATGGGGTGACTTGGCTGCGGCGACATGCCGCTTCCTAATTCCTAATTCCTCATTGCCACTTAATTTTTATAAAATTTATCTTGCATTATTGATAAAAAAATGTTATAATATATTTATTGTACGTTGCAAATAATTCAGAACTGCACAAAAAACAAGCTGTTCTGTTTAAGCTAATAACAAAATTAACAATCAAATTAATATTTAGAGGTGATATATTTTGTCTAAACTTCTTGAATCAGGAGAAAATTATCTTGAAACAATACTTATACTTATCCAGAAAGGAAAAGGCGTTCGTTCTATTGACATAGCCGAAGAAATGGGCTTTTCAAAGCCAAGTATAAGCCGTGCGGTCGGAATACTAAAAAAAGACGGCTACATTGAAGTCGATAGCGGAGGATTTATTTCCCTTACCGATTCAGGCTATGAAATAGCCGAAAAAATATATGAACGTCATCGTGTTATAACAAGATTTCTCATTAAACTCGGCGTAAATGAAGTTACAGCGGCGGAAGATGCCTGCCGAATTGAACACGATATAAGCGATGAATCGTTCCAGAAATTAAAAGAACACGTATACGAAATTACTCACAAGAAAACGGAAACGAAAGAATAATATGAAAAACAGATTTTTAAATTTAATGCTTTGTTTTTCTGTTTCTGCTTCCCTTTTTGTTTCACTTCCGCATACTTTTGCATATGATGATATTTTAGCAGATTCAGGCATAAATTATACAGAAAAAGTTTCAACAATAAATAATCCTGGGGCAGGATATACTTCAACAGTTTGGTATACTTGCAAACCAGGTTACACACCTGTTAAAAACCCAACAGGAAATCTTGTTGTTTTATTTGTTGATATTGGTGCTTTCTCTTCGGGAGTAAACGGCACAACGAATGCCGATACAGGCGAATATACAGAAGGAACGGATTACGACCTTGACGAAAGTTTCTTTGAGGGATTAAGAGGAACTCTTGAAAATTGCCGTAAAAACGGTTCAACCGTCGGACTTCGTTTCAGATATGATGCGAACGGCAAAACAAAACCTGAACCTGCCACTTTTGAAAAGGTTCTTGACCATATCAATCAAATTGGAAACAGTGGACTGCTTGAAGAATATGAAGATATTCTTATGTATGTTGAAAGTGGTTTCGTCGGTGCGTGGGGTGAACAGCACAGCGGTAAATATACATCAACCGACTATAAAGCACAGGTTCTTGACGCAACGCTTAAAATAGTTCCGAAAAGCGTTGCTGTCACAGTAAGAACTCCTGACACTTTCTGCAAGTGGGCAAGAATTACCACAAGTGAATTAAGCACATACAAATCAGAAGAAAATTCAGATGCTGCAAGAGTCGGACTTTATAACGACGGTTATATGGGTTCGGATACCGACCTTGGAACTTTTATCAATCCAAAACGTGCCGATTCAGTTGAATGGATGAAAAAACAGATGCTGCACACATATTACGGCGGCGAATTTTCTGGAAATATAACTTTCGCACAGAAATATGACACTTATTTGCCTGAAAACTGCATAAATGAAATGTATAACACGCATTTAAGCTACATAAATTCAAATATATGGCAGCTTTACAAAGATTATACTTTTGGCGAAGAATATTATTCAGGTGATGCAGATAATTCCGCATATTACGGCACAAATGTTTATCAGTTCATACGTGACCACATAGGTTACAGATTTGTTTTAAGAAACAGCAAACTTACACCTGAAACAACTAAAGGCGGAAATGTAAAAGTAGAATTCAGCATTGAAAATACAGGTTTCGCAAATGTTATAAAAAGTCAGAAGTCGGAAGTAATTCTTGAAAAAGACGGCAACTACATCGTTGCAGATGCTGACGTTGACGATAAAAATTGGGAAACCCAGAAAACAACTTCCGATTCTCTCGACTTAAAACTCCCAGGCGATATTGAAGAAGGAAATTGGAATGTTTATCTTCGTCTGTCTGTTGGAAAAAGTGACGTTTTAACTGCAAATCAGCGTACAGTTGCATTTGCAAATGAAGATATTTATAACAGCAGTCTTGGTGCAAATTATCTTGGAACTGTTTCAGTAAAAAATACTGACGATAAAAAACTTCTTTCCGATAACACTTTCAGCGAAAAAGGCGGTGCAACTGTTTCAGACGGAACTATTTATACTTGTAACGGAATTAAAAAAACAGATGGCACGATAAGCAAAAATGAATGGTCTGAAGATGAACTTGTAACATCTTCTGAAAACAACAGCAATCTTTATATTTCAGCTGACGAAAATTATCTTTATGTCTGTGCAAAAATGCTCGGTGATGCCGTTTCACCTGTCTATAATTTACAACTTAAAGGAACAGAAGACAGCGACAGATTCTGGATTTATCATTTAACAAACGGCTATGTATATTTCAACAGAAAAGACTATAGCGGTATAACGTGCAAATATAACGGCGGTACTGTTGAATGGAAAATTCCGCTTGATAATTCTGTTGGTGTTTATAATGGTGAAACGCTTGAATATTTAAGAGTTTTCATTCAGGATAGTTCTGTTTCAGGCTGGAAACTTATTGATGAACTTAAAACAACCGACTATAAAATAAACGGCAATTTCAAAGTTTATACAAAAGAAAGAACCGTTAAACTTCCGCAGGGCAGCAATTTTGATATGAATGTTTTAACAGATGCAAAAGAACCTGTTTATCAGTGGTATTTCAACGATAAACCAATAGAAAATGCTACATCTGATAAATACTCAATTGAGAATGCAAATTCTGAAAATATAGGTAAATATCATGTTGTTGTAACTTCATCTGACGGAAACAGCCAGGATGTTGCTGTATGCAATGTTGAAGAAATTTTAAGCGATAAATTAAAAGGCGATTTAAATTCGGATAATGCAGTCAATGTTTCTGATGTTTTATTACTTCAGAAAAAAATTCTCGGATATGATATTGAAATAGTTGATTATGAATCAGCCGACATTGATGAAAACAAAAAAATAAATGTTATTGACCTTGCATTGCTAAAAGAAATAGTTGCTGAATAAAATTAGAAGCATCGGAAATTTAACCCGATGCTTTTTGTTTTTTATCAAGAAATTCACGTATAAGACTTGTGAAAGCCTCTCCATATTTTTCTGAACGTATTTTTCCAACACTTGAAACATTTTCAAACTGTTCAATTGTAACAGGCTTTTTCACACACATTTCTTCAAGTGTTTTATTTGTAAATATAACATATGCAGGAACGCTTTCCCTTTCTGCATATTTGAATCTGAGTTTTTTAAGTTCTGAAAAGAGTTCACTTTCTTCAGGCGTAAGAACATTTTCTTTTTCGTGAAGTATAAGTTTTTCTGCTTTTAAAACAGGCAGTTTTATTATTACTTTTTCATTTCCACGCATAACTTCAGCGGCTTTTTTATTTAAATACAAAACAGGATAATTTCCGTCAGTAATGCCAAGATAATCCATATGTATAAGCTGGTCTGTTATCTGCTTTATTTTTTCAGATGGTTCTTCTTTCATTATTCCGTAAGTTGAAAGTTTATCAAGCTTTTTGGAAATAATATTTTCGGCTGTACTTCCACGCAAAATATTTACAAGAGTTGTTTTGCCTATTGCTTTTTTATTCTGTGCCGCCCTGTATACGCAGGAAAGTATTTTTTGCGAGTGAATTGTTGCGTCAAAATCCTGAAATTTTCCATTGCAGTTTGAACATTTATTACAGCAAGAAGGCGAATTTTCTCCGAAATAATCAAGCATAAAATGACGCAGACAATAACTTGTCATCGCATATTTTTCCATTTTTTTCAGTTTTGATATATTATTTTTCAAAACTTCATCGGAAAGTTCACCCTCCTCATATGATTTTTTTATCATAAAAAGATTTATGTCGTAATCTCTCCTGCTGTATAGCATTGTGCATTCCGCATCACTTCCGTCACGTCCTGCCCTTCCTGCTTCCTGATAATAACTTTCAAGGTCTTTCGGCATATTATAATGCACAACAAAAGATACATTCGACTTATCTATTCCCATTCCGAATGCATTTGTTGCAACTATTATCTGTGTTCTGTCGTATATAAAATCGTCCTGATTTTCTTTTCGTTCTTCTTCTGAAAGTCCTGCATGATATGGCAACGCCTTTATTCCAAGCGATTGCAAACGACTGCTTACCATATCAACATTTTTTCTTGTACTGCAATAAACTATTCCGCTGTTTTCTTCGTGTCTTTTTATTATTTTCAAAAGGTCAGAAAATTTATTATCTGATTTTTTTACTGAAAAATATAAATTTGGTCTGTCAAAGCCCGTTGAAACAATTTCAGGGTTTTCAAGTCCTATCATTTCGCATATATCCGATTTTACCTGTGATGTTGCTGTTGCCGTAAATGCTGAAACAACCGGTCTTACAGGCAGTGCCTTGATAAAATCTGATATTTCAAGATAACTCGGTCTGAAATCCTGTCCCCACTGAGAAACGCAGTGTGCCTCGTCAATGGTTATTGATGATATATGTATCTGTTGACAAAGATTAAGAAAAAAAGGTGTCATAAGGCGTTCAGGGGCTGCATAGACTATTTTATAGTTACCTCTTTTTATACCGTTCACAACTTCAATCTGTTCTGCAAATTCCTGTGAGCTGTTTATAAAACAAGTAGGTATACCTGTCTGATTAAGGTTTGTAACCTGATCTTTCATAAGAGATATAAGCGGTGATATTACTATTGTTATCCCCTGAAACATAACCGCAGGAAGCTGATAACAAATTGATTTCCCTGCACCTGTCGGCATAATTCCAAGTGAATCTCTTCCTGATAGTATTGAATCTATAATTTTTTCCTGTCCGCCTCTGAAAGAGGTATAACCGAAATATTTTCTTAAAACGGAATATTTATCCATTATTCTTTTTACTCTTTTCTGAATTCATTTTCAAAATACTGTTTCTGAATGAAAGTATCAGAACTGCTGAAACAATAAAACAAACAGCAAAAACCCATTCTGAAACAACTGTACACATTTTTTTCGTTGATATATTCGGAATATAAGAAATTATCACATACTCATCTGTTTCATTCAATGAAACTTTCTTATAATAAACAAGCGAGTTTACTCCATTGACAACATATGTAAATTTACCATTTTCTTTTTTATATTCTTCTTTTGGTATATCTGATACAGCATTTTCAAGTGATGTATTGTTGTTGATTATATATTTATTCGTTTTTTCATTTACAACTGCAAGAGAAATTCCCGAAATAACAGATGCCTCATTAATATATGAATAAAGCTGGGTTGTGCCTACCTTGTCAACTATATTATCGGCAAGATATGTTACCTGTATCATACCTTTGTTGTCGCTTCTTTTCGTTGCAGATAATATTCTGTAGCCGTTTTCTGTTTCAACAAGTGTACTTTCAGTATAGACAGTATCCTTCAGATGTTCAAGAAAAGTATCTTTTATTTTTGCACCTTCCGAATACATATTCGTGCTGTCGGTAATATTTCCTTTGTAGTCTGAAATACTTATTTCTTCCGCACCTATTGCAACTCTCATTTCTTCAAGAAAAACATCAAACGAGTTGTTTCCGTAATTTTTCATAACAAGTGAAACTGTGCGTGTTTTGGAACTGTATTCATCTGTTATTTCTTTTATTATTTCATTATTATCAGATGATAAAGATGATTCTATGTTTTCAGACAGAACATCTGCACATTGTTCAAGTTCAGTTACAATTCTGTTTTTGTCCACAACTCCATATATATAATAAGCAGATGCAGTAAGTACAGTTATACATACCAATGCAATAACAATTGATGATAAATATATTTTGTCGGTTTTTTTCATATAGCTGGCTCCTTTTTCTTATTACTACTATAATATCATATATTGAAAAAAAATACAATATTTTTTTTAAAAAAACTTGACATAACAGAATTATTATGCGATAATAGTATGGTATAGTTTATAAACAGTTTATAAAAAGAGAGGTTTAAAATTTATGTTTCGAAAGTATTTAATTGTCTTTCTGGTATCAATGGTACCTATTGTTGAATTAAGAGGTGCTGTTCCTATCGGAACAGGTATGGGTCTGCCGTGGCGTACAACTCTTATTGTTTCAATTATTGGCAATATGGTTCCTGTTCCGTTTATCTATTTCTTTGCAAGAAAAATTCTTGAATGGGGAAAAGATAAAAAATACATAGGAAAATTTTTCACATGGTGCCTTAAAAAAGGTCACAGTGGCGGCGAAAAACTTCAGGCAAAAGCCGGCAGAGGACTTCCTCTTGCACTTTTACTTTTTGTAGGGATTCCACTCCCTGGTACAGGTGCATGGACAGGAATTCTTGCAGCAAGTCTTCTCGATATGGGATTCAAAAAAAGTGTTGTCGCTGTAATTCTTGGTGTTCTCCTTGCAGGAATTATTATGACGCTTATAAGTGTTGGTGCTTTTTCAGCAATTACTTCACTTTTTTAAATTTTAATTCTAAAACAAAAAGGTCGCATATGCGGCCTTTTATTTATGTATTTAATTTTCGACTGTTTCCGTATTTTCGCTGTTTTCTTCAGAGTTTTCCGCTTCTGCTTCAGCTTTTTCCTGTGCTGCTTTTTCTGCAAGTCTTTCAGCACGTCTTTCCGCACGCATTCTCTTTTCATATTCCTTTATTTTTTCAGCTATCATATCGTATATTTTATATTTTGGAATATCAAGTGCAACTGAAAGCTCTCCCATAATAAAATTTTCAAGGAAATTGAAAACTTTTTCATCTTTATATTTGAGAGATTTTCTCATTCTCATACGCTTTTCTCTTTCAATGTAAAGACCTTTTAAAAGCTGCATCCATTTCGACATATCATCGGAATTTAATGTTTCTTTAACAAGTTCAGCTCTTTCTTTATCATTTTTAGGGAATATCGCCGGGCATTCACCCATCTGGTCAATTATTTCTCTTGCTTTTTCGGCAGAAATAACATTACGCATCATTATTTTGTCATTGTCAACAGACACATATATAGCATTCTGCTGGTCGTCATACGGTCTGAGTTTATAGCAAAGTCCCTCTATACCGAATTCAACTTCGCATATGTCGTCAACAATACAAACGCCTGACTTACCGTAAACTATTATATCACCTTTTTTATACATTTATCATCAGATCCCTGTCTTTAAAATTATACTCTAAGTACTATATAATTATATCACAAAATCAAATAAAAATCAAGTATATTGGTATAAACATTGCCGCATTTTTGGTTATTCTTTTAAATAAACCTTTGTTTTTTCATCAGATTCTGCACAAAAATACAACAGAAACAGCCACTAGAGCAACTGTTTCTGTCAAATTTAATTATTATTTTTTTATTTCCTCATCAGGCTTTTTAACAGCTATAAGGAACTTTATTTTTTTACCTTCTTCCGTGAACATATGCTCGTGTTCGGTTTCAAAATTTTCTTTAAAACCGCTTTTTGCAAGATCATATGTACGGTATCTTATGTCAAAACCGCAGTGAAGAAAATACGGTATTGATTCAAAAAACAAAGGACTGTCGTCTGTTTTGAACCATATTTCTCCGCCATCTTTCAGAAAAGTTCTGTACTGTTCAAGCTGTCTTGGGTGAGTGAGTCTTCTTTTCTTATGCTTGCCTCTTGGCCAAGGGTTACAAAAATTTATATAAATTCTGTCCGCTTTATCCTCTTCACCAAAACTCTGGGAAATATTGGAAATATTTTTTATGGCAATTCTTATATTATCTTTTGCCATTCCCTTTTTTTCGTATGCATCTTCAATTTTTCTTTTTGCAAGCACAAGCATTTCATTTTTTATATCAAGTGCAATAAAATTTTTATCAGGCATTGAAGGTGCAGCCTGTGCGATAAATCCGCCTTTCCCACAGCCCATTTCTATATAAAGAGGCTGTTTTTTCGGAAACTGTTCGTGCCAGTGATTTCTTAATGAATCAGGTTCATTCATACAAAAATCACAAGCATCAAGTTCAGGCTTTGCCCATGGTTTACATCTTATTCTCATTTATTTAATCCTTTCTAATCTTTCAATTAGTCAAGAAAATCTTTTACTTTTTTACTTCTGCTTGGGTGACGAAGCTTTCTGAGAGCCTTAGCCTCAATCTGACGTATTCTTTCTCTTGTAACGTCAAATTCCTTACCCACTTCTTCAAGTGTTCTTGAACGGCCGTCTACAAGCCCGAAACGCAGTCTTAAAACCTTTGCTTCTCTGTCTGTCAATGTATCGAGTACTTCGTTAAGCTGTTCTTTCAAAAGTAAAAGTGAAGCTGCTTCAGCAGGTGCAGGTGCATCATCATCAGGGATAAAGTCGCCAAGATGACTGTCTTCTTCTTCACCAATAGGTGTTTCAAGTGAAACAGGGTCTTGTGCTATTCGCATAATTTCTCTTACTCTGTCAACAGGAAGTTTAAGTTCTTCTGCAATTTCTTCAGCCGTTGGATCGTGTCCGTTTTTATGAAGAAGTTGGCTTGAAACTTTCTTTACCTTTGTAATAGTTTCAACCATATGAACAGGTATTCTTATCGTTCTTGCCTGATCGGCAATAGCTCTTGTTATAGCCTGACGTATCCACCATGTTGCGTATGTTGAAAATTTGAATCCCTTTGTGTAATCGAATTTTTCAACCGCCTTTATAAGTCCAAGGTTTCCTTCCTGAATAAGGTCAAGGAACTGCATACCTCTGCCAACATATTTCTTTGCAATGCTGACAACAAGTCTTAAATTGGCTTCTGAAAGTCTTTTCTTTGCGTATGCTGACGCTGCTTCATCATCTGAATTCATTTTTTCAGCGAGTTCGTGTTCTTCTTCAGGTGTTAAAAGCGGAACTCTGCCTATTTCTTTAAGATAAATTTTTACAGGATCATCTATTGCTATACCTTCTGTTGAAAGTGAAAGTTCAAGATTTTCTCCAAGCGGGTCATCAATATCGGCAAGGTCATCGTCAATGTCAACTTTAATGTCATCAGGGTTAAAGTCTTCAACAATGCTTATATTAAGTTCATCACAGCTGTCATAGAAAGCATCGATCTGTTCAACACCGAAATCATGCTCTTCAAGTGCCTGTGAGATTTCTCTTGTTGTAAGCTTACCTGTCTGTTTACCTTTTTCAAGCAATGAATTGAAAGTAACTTTTTTGTTTTCCATAATTTCATTTCTCCTTAAAGTTTTTTTGCTTTTACAATATCAAGTATATCCTGATCTGTAATGCTTTCTGTACTGTTTTTAAACGGCTTTTTTATAACATCAAGACACATTTTCACTTCTTCATAATCTGCATTTATGCTGTTTCTTGACGATAAAACAGATGATATTTTACTCATTTCTTCATCGTCAAGATATTCAGAAAGCGACTGAAAAGTAATTTCATGCGGCTTGTTGTTTTTTATTATTTCAAAAACCTTTTTCAAGGTATCATCAGAAAAATTTTCAGGCGAAAGACTTTCGTATATCTCATCAAAATAACTGCTGTCTTTCAAAAGCATAAGCATAACGAATTTTTCTGCTTTTTCCCTTTTGCTTTCCATAACAAAAGTTTTATTGCTTCTGTAACTCTGACCTGAAACTTCTTTCCATCTTTCGGCTTTTTTTTCTGCACGATTTCTTCTTCTCACGTTTTCAACATGACTTAAAAGCACGTTTTTATCAAAATCATAGTCCCTGCAAAATTTCGATATATATAATTCACGCATTATATCACCGGAAATATCCGCAAGTATTTCAGATGCTTTTTTGATAAACTTTCCCTTGTCTGATTCATCATTAAGGTCAAGTCCGTCCCTGCATCTGTCTATCTGAAATTCAAGTGCATCACCTGCATTATTGACAATGCGTCTGAAACGTTCCACACCGTATTTCTTTATAAATTCATCGGGGTCTTTAGCACCTTCTATTTTTAAAACAGCCGTTTTAAGCCCTGCTTCCGAAAGAAGATTTATCGCTCTTCTTGTTGCCTTCTGTCCCGCCTCATCGCTGTCATATGAAATAACAACTCTGTCGGCATGTCTTGCTATTAGCTTCGCCTGATCGGCTGTGAGAGCCGTTCCAAGCGTTGCTATAACATTATCAAAGCCTGCCTGATTCATTGCTATAACGTCCATATAGCCTTCTGCAAGTATCATAGTTCTTGAAGAAGAATCTTTTGCAAAATTAAACGAAAAGCAATTTCTGCCTTTGTCGAAAACTTTTGTCTGCGGAGTATTTAAATATTTCGGCTTTGAGTCATCAAGCACACGCCCGCCAAAACCTATAACATTCCCTTTTTCGCTTATTATAGGAAACATAACACGGTTTCTGAAAAGGTCATACATTCCCCTCTCGCCACGTCTGCAAACCTGTGCTTCAAGCAATTCATAATCACTGAATCCAAGGTGATGAAGGTGTTCATAAAGAACTGTATATGCATCGGGGGCATATCCAAGACCATATTTTTTTATTGTTTCAGGCTTTAATTTACGCTGTGAAAAATATAAAAGTCCCCGTTTATCCTGACCTTTTAATAGATTTTTATAATAAAAATTGGCTGTTTCACGGTTTATATCAAGTATGCGTTCCTTTAAATGTGTAAGTTCTCTTGTTTTTTCATCTGTCGGAACTTTCATACCGCACCTTGAGGCAAGCTTTTCAACTGCTTCACCAAAAGTGAGATTTTCAATCTTTTTAACAAAAGTTATAACATCTCCGCCAACTCCGCAACCAAAACAATAAAAGCTTTGTGTTTCGGGAAAAACTGTGCAAGATGGGGATTTTTCCGAATGAAAAGGACAATTGCAGACATAATTTCTGCCTGCTCTTTTAAGCTGTATATAATCGCCCACAACCTGTTCAATCGGATTTGCTTCATGCAGTTGATTTAAAAATTCCTGTTCCATACTACATACTTTCCCATGCTTTAGGTATAAATAAATCTCTGTAGAGTGCCACTGCGTATCCGTCACTCATACCTGAAATATAATCACATACTGCTCTTTGCGTATCGTATTTAACGGCAATTTCCTTGTATTCGTCAGGCATAGAACTGTTATGTGAAAGAAAATAATTGAATAATTTTTCAATCAGATTCTGTGCTTTTGTTTCTTCCTGTTTTGCAATTTTATTGTGATAAACCGCTTCAAACATAAACTTATAAAGAATATCTTCTGCATCTTTAACAGTTTTATTCATTCCGATTTCATTCGTTCCGTTTTCAATAACTGCATTTACAAGGGTTGTAATTCTTTGTGTTTTTGTTTTTCCAAGGACTTCGACAGCCTTTGCAGGTAATTCTTCATTATGCAAAATTCCTGCACGAACTGCATCTTCAATATCGTGATTTATATATGCGATTCTGTCGGCAACTCTTACTATATTTCCTTCAAGAGTGTCAGCTATCATATTCGTATGTTTAAGAATACCATCACGCACCGCATATGTAAGATTAAGACCTTTTCCTTTTTTCTCAATATAATCCACAACTCGCAAACTCTGTTCATAATGTTTGTATCCGTGAATGCATATCTCATTAAGAACAGCTTCTCCGCTGTGTCCAAAAGGAGAATGTCCAAGGTCGTGTCCAAGTGCAATTGCCTCTGTAAGCGATTCATTTAAATCCATTGCACTTGCAATTGTTCTTGCAATTTGCGATACTTCAAGTGTATGTGTAAGTCTTGTTCTGTAATGGTCACCAACAGGAGATAAAAAGACCTGCGTTTTTCTTTTTAATCTTCTGAAAGAATTTGAATGAAGTATTCTGTCACGGTCTCTTTGGAATTCAGTTCTGAAAGAAGTAGGTGGTTCTTCTTCCCTGTTTCTTTTTGTTAAATTAACATCATTGCTTTTAGCAGCACCATCACATAAAAGAATTTTTTCTCTTTCAATAATCTTTTCATTAAAATTCATATGACCGCCCCCTCATATGTCCACAAAAACAACTATTTAACGGGAATATCTGAAAACTTCTCGTCAAGAACTTCTATTTTGCACGAACCAAAAGATTTATCAAACATCAATTCATTAAATGAATCAAATTCATCACTGACAATATTTATATATATCTTTACATTGTCTGAATATTCTATATTTTCAACTGAAAGTGAAAAATTATCAAAATAAAAACTGAGTTTATCATACATTGAATATGAACATAAAAGCGATATTGATTTGCAGAGAACCATTCTGACAATTTCAGATGCATTGACAGCAATTGCCGCACCATTTGAATAAGCCCTTGCAAGACCTCCGCCGCCAAGCAATATACCGCCGAAATATCTTGTTACAACAAGACAAACATCAGTCAGTTCATTACTTTTCAAAACTTCAAGCATAGGCATTGCAGCTTTTCCCTGCGGTTCACCGTCATCTGAATATCTTAAAACAGAATCTTTTCTTAAAATATACACATAACAATAATGCCTCGCATTTTTATGCATATTTTTAACTTCATTAATAAAATCAATTGCTTCTTCAGGTGTAGCAACAGGTTTTATATCACCGATAAATTCCGATTTTTTTTCAACAAACGAAGCTGTTGCATAACTTTTGATTGTAAAATAATCCTGAGCCACTTTGATAACTCCCTCACTAATATAGAACAAAAAAGGACGGTCAAAGCATCAGCCTTATAAACCGCCCATTTAAAATACTTAGTCAAGATTAAAACGTTTTCTGAATCTGTCAACACGTCCACCTGTATCAACAAGCTTCTGCTTTCCTGTAAAGAATGGATGACACTTTGAACAAATTTCAACCTTAATATCTTTTTTTGTGGAACGTGTTTCCATTACATTGCCACAATGACAAGTTATAGTTGTCTTTTCAAAAGATGGATGAATTCCTTCCTTCATGATTTTCACCTCACTGTATTAAATTTACATATATATACAGTAGCCCATCAATTACCTTAGACAGTAGTACTGAAATATTCATAAGTGTAACAAAGCTATTATACCATAGTATAACAGCTTTGTCAATAGCAAAAATTTAATTTTGTGAATTTATATAAATATCTAGTTAATTAATTTGCATTAATTAGCAAACTTCATAAATCCAGCCTTCTGGAGCTTCAATATGACCCATCTGAATACCTGTAAGTGTTTCATAAAGTTTCTTTGTAACAGGTCCCATCTCTTCCATACCGCTTGGGAAACAGATTTCTTTGCCATGGTCATTAATCTTTCCAACAGGTGAAATAACAGCAGCTGTACCGCAAAGTCCGCATTCTGCAAAATCTTTTACTTCGTCAAATCTTACAGGTCTGTGTTCAACTTTAAGACCAAGATAATGTTCAGCAACATACATAAGTGAACGTCTTGTTATTGATGGAAGTATGCTGTCTGATTTTGGTGTAACAACTGTGCCGTCTTTTGTTACAAAGAGGAAGTTTGCGCCGCCTGTTTCTTCAACATATGTTCTTGTACCAGGGTCAAGATACATATTTTCATCAAAACCTTCAGCATGTGCTGTAACTATTGCATGAAGACTCATAGCATAGTTAAGACCGGCTTTTATATTACCTGTACCGTGTGGTGCTGCTCTGTCAAAATCACTTACCTTGATTGTTATAGGCTTTGCACCGCCCTTGAAATAAGGACCAACAGGTGTTGTAAATATTCTGAACTGATATTCTGTTGATGGCTTAACACCAATTACAGGACCTGTTGCAAACATATAAGGTCTGATATAAAGAGTTGCACCTGAACCATAAGGCGGAACCATATCAGCATTTGCTTTTACAACAGATTTTACAGCTTCAACGAATTTATCTTTAGGGTATACAGGCATTTCAAGTCTTTTTGCAGAATTTTCAAGTCTTTCACCATTAAGATCAGGACGGAAAATGACTATCTTACCATTTTCAGTTCTGTATGCTTTAAGACCTTCAAAAATTGTCTGTGCATACTGGAATACACCTGCACACTCATTTAATGTTACTGTTGGATCAGATGTGAGTTCACCTTCACTCCATTTACCATCTTTGTAATTTGAAACATATCTTTTTTCAGTTTCGTGATATCCGAAGCCAAGATTGCTCCAGTCAAGACTAGCATTACTCATTTTAATTTTACTTCCTTTCGAAATATTATGTGAAGTATATATCTACCCATAAATATATTATCACTTTTTATGTAAAATGTCAAGTTCTTTTACAAAAAATTCCATAAAAAAAGTCCGTTCATTAAGAACGGACTTTTATTTAAAGTTGTATCACAACTTAATTAAACAGCAGGAACGATAGGCATATCAGCTTCTGTATATGTGCCTACAATCATCTTAAGAATTGTAAGTGTATCATCAGCTGTCTGCTTCTTATCATACCAACAGTCAGCATTAAGTAAGCCCTGATCTGAAACTGTTGCACTGTTAACAAGATACTTGTTAAGGAGAACTGCATCTGCAACTGTTACATCATCGTCAACATTAACATCGCCCCACTTAGTGTTGATGTCTGCTGATGGCTTTGTAGCTGTTTCTGTTTCTGATGCATCTGTTTCTGTAGCTGTTGCTGATTCTGTTTCTGTAGCTGTTGTTGGTTCTGTTTCTGATTCTGTTTCTGTTGTTGGTTCAACATCGCCAACCTTTGGAGCTTCATCTTCAAGGAATGAAACTGTCCATGCAAGTGGTGAGTTCCAGTTGATTGTACATTCGTTTACAGACCAAGCTTCAAGCTGATCATAGTAGCAGAACATAGGAGCTCTTTCGCCAACCTTGTAACCAGCACCCTGAACCATAGGGTCCTGCATCTGTGAGTTAGGACCACCTGAGAGAACACCATTTGGACAATATGGATATTCAGCATTGTTGTAATGTGACCAGAATCTGTGGTGAACATACTGTGTAGCGTGTGTACCATAACCTGTTACATATGACTGTTCGATTGGGTTTCTACCAAGGATGTAGTCCATTGCTGAAACAACACCGTTGATATACTTAACATTGCCGCTGATATCGTAAGCATAAGCCATAGCGATTGAGTTATCAATTACCATTGAGTTTGAAGCCCACTGATATGCGTTGTCAAGTTTTCTCTGAGTTGTTGTACCTGTATTTGTGTTAGAGTCGAAACTCCAGTAATCAAATGTGATTTCGCATCCCTTGTAAGGAATACCGTACTGTGAATCGTTTTCAAGTGAGATAAATGCGTCACCTGCTTCAACGATGCTGTCGTTGATCTTCTTAAGATCTGAATCACTTACCTTCTTAGTTGTGTTAAGAGCAAGTGAGAATGTACCGAGTGAGTATGTTGTACCCCATGTGAAGCAAGCACTTGTACCCTTATCTTCACCACCTTCAAGTACTGTACCGCACTTGAATGCATCTTTGTAACCGCTTAAATCTTTATAGTAGCTTTCATCGCCTGTTGAAAGGTAAAGTTCGCAAGCTGCCCAGTAGAAGTCATCATCTACATAGTTATCACCGTAGGCACCGCCGCCCTTACCATCTTCGATAGGTGCGAAGTATGTATCTGCTGAGTTGTATTTGCTGCCATTTGCTTCATACTTAGCCTTAGCTGCTGAGTAAGCAAGCTTAGCTGCATCGAGGCACTTTTTAGCGTATGCTGCATCATATGGTTCCCAAAGTCTTGCTGACTGAGCCCATGCTGCTGCTGCCTGAAGTGAAGCTGCATATGTTACCGGCTTAACAATTCTTTCGAGTGGGTCTTCTGCTGGTCTTACACAAAGTGCTGTCCACTTAAAGTCGTGCATCTTGTGGTGAACCATGCCCTTGTCATCGCCGCTTGTTTCCTGCATTGAGAAGAAGAAGTCTGTTTCAACTCTTGTTTCATCAAGGATGTCAGGATATTTGTTTCCAGCTTCTGGAAGAAGCATTGTGCCTGAGTTATCAGCGAACTTCTTTTCTGTACCCTTAGCAAGTGTTCTTTCATAAAGGTTATTAAGAACCCATACTGAGTTACCACCATTAACAACATATTTACCATGGTCGCCGGCATCGTACCAAGCGTGGTCAATTGTCATTGTCTTTGAGTGGTCAATCTTGCCAGGCTGATCAAGGAATGTGTAGCCCTTAGCCTTGTTTGATTCAGGGTCAATTACTGAATAGTCTGAAGGGATAACATTGAGCCATGAATCTTCAACATAAGCCTTATCATTTACATGACCTGCTTCACGAGCAAGAGCGTCTGTTGAATCATTTCTACCCTTTGATGAAATGTATTCAGCCTTTATTTCTTCACCTGAACGGTTCTGATAGAAATAGTTGAGTGCATCTTTAAGCATTCCGTCATAGATACCGTTACCAATGCTGAATTCGCAAGATGTCTTGCCGTCGCATTCGATGTGGTATCCTGTACCTTCTGTTTTGAAATCAGAGAAGTCAAGGATCTGAGCGTACAGACCTGAACCTTCATCAGGTGTTGTGTTGTAGCCTGATGTCTGACCTGTGTATACTGTGCTTCCTGATGAATCCTTGATTGTGAATTCCTTAGGAGCTGAATCGCCTTCTTCTACCTGAATAGTAGCTTTCTTGTTAAGGTTTGGATAATAACCAAGCTGGTTAACTTCAATACCCTTCTGTTCATACTTTTCTTCAGGAACATAATTATCCTGTGAACTGTCCATATTGATAAGTGAAAGGTTATCAAACTTGATTATTGTGCCTTCCTTTGTACATGGTGTTGGTGTGTACTTACCATCACCACCGAAGTGGAATGTCCATTCACCTGTACCGATTGAATCTGCTAAGTGGTTATCTGAATCCTGTTCTGTCTTGAATTCATAAGCATAAGTATGCCACTGA
>JALEJO010000057.1 GCA_022769365.1 Oscillospiraceae bacterium
CATTCCGCTGTAAAAGCAGCATTAAAAGGCAAAAGAATTGCCGCACACAAAACAACTGTAATTTTTTTAATAAAATTCATTTTATTTTCCCCCGATATTATTATACAATAATTATATCATATTAATTATAAAATTTCAATAGAAAATAAAAATTCCTCCATTTTCAGGAGGAATTTTCTATCTTATAATTTGTTCTCTATTTCTTTAAAAGGTATAATCTGTTTTGGTTTATCTGAATGTTTTCCTATAAATTTTTCCATCCAGACCATTTCATACCATTTTCCAAATTTATATCCGCATTTGTGAAATTCTCCAACAAGTGAATATCCAAGTTTTTTGTGAAAATAAACACTGTCATTTGTAAGATTTTCGTCCTGCTTTTCAGTATATGCAATGCACGCATTGACGTTTAAAAATCCCTGCATAGAAAGAATTTCTTCAAGTTTTTTATAAAGCAATGCACCAATTCCGCATCTCTTGCAACTTTCTTTTACATACACAGATGTTTCAACTGACCAGTCATAAGCTGACCTGTCTTTAAAAGCCGATGCATATGCATAACCGACTATTTCATCGTCTGAAAACGCTATTATATACGGATATTTTTCTTTTATGTTTTTTATACGCTGAGAAAATTCTTCAACACTCGGAACGTCATACTCAAAAGTTATCGCTGTTTTTTCAACATATGGTTTGTATATTTCAAGTAATTCCGCCGCATTTTTTTCATCAGCTATTTTAATTATAATTTCCATATCAATTAAAATATTCTTCTATTGGCGGAACATTGCTGTTTACAAGTGTTGCTGCATAATAAATAAGCACTCTTACAGCATCTTTTGAATCTGTTTTGCCATCACCGTTTACATCGGCTGTGTCCATGTCAAGCGAATATTTGTTACTTGTGAGATATGAGGCATAATCCTGAAGAATGCGAACTGCATCCTTTGAATCTATCTTTTCATCTCTATTGACATCACCAACAGTAAAAGATTTATAATTTATTTCAATTGTACCTGAACCTTCGTACCTGTCTTCAACCATTTTAGGCGGAACAATGTCATGATTTACACTTCTTGTTGAACTTTTATTTAAAGTAACATTATAATCATAATGAGAATATGTTTTTGAAGATTCATATCCATTATCAGCAATTATAACATTACTTACTGTAACAGATGATTTTGAATCTGCTAAACTTTTAAACGTAATTGAATATGAAGATGTATAATCTCTTCCTGAAAAATCATACTCGCAGGCATCAAGAAGAAAAGTATATGTACCATTCTCTGCCTTTATATCATAATACTTCAATTTTCCTTCAAATGTTTCTTTTTCAATTATTATTTCAGCACCGCCTGTACCCTCAACAGTAACACCTATGCTGCCCTGTATAAGCTGCATATCTTCGTTAGGGTTAACTGTCTTTGCATTAGCTGTCAATGAACCAACAGATGAAAGCATTCCAACACAAATCAATCCTGAAACAACATTTTTTATTTTTTTCAAAGCAAACGCCTCCTATATTATATCTCTTACAAATGGAATTTTTTTAAGAAGCCATATAACAGCAAATGAAACAACAAATACAATTATTGATGTTATTAAAAGTACGGGTATTCCACCAAACTGATATGGATTAGCTTTCATTCCAACAAATATTATTTTCAAAAATACCATATGTACAAGATATATTCCAAACGAACATTTTGCTATAACGTTCGATATTCTGTGTAAAGCCTTTTCACGATTAAAATCAATCTGTGAAAATAATGAAAATACAGCAATTGAATTTATTGCAGTAAGTGTAAATGAATAATTTGAAAGTAAGCTTTTTAAATTATCTGCCTCATTATTTTCTGTGTAATAAGTCAAAAATACAGTCAAACCAAGCGAAACAATTATAATAATCAAAGACACTACCTTATTTATCTTTATAATTTCATTATGCAAAGCATAGCCTGCAAAAAGATAAAACGGATAAATTGTTGCCGCCATAATATAAAACGGCACATTCCAGGATGTCAAAGCTTCAACTGTAGGCAAAACCGACAGAAATATTCCATAAATAGCAAGAAGATATCTTATGTCTTTATCACCTGATGCCTGTGTTATCTTTTTATATATTGGAAGCATTAAATAAACTGCAAGCATCATATAAAGATACCACATATGACTCCAACTGCCGTTTGTAAAAATTTTAACTATACTTTCCGTCAATATATATATGCCGAACGAATTTTTCAATATCAGCACATCACATAATTCAAATATAAATGTAAATGCGATTATTGCAGCCGCCATTCTTTTTATATATCTTGTAAATATTCTCTTTGTTTCAATATGTTTCTCAGGATTCAAAAGCAATGCACCTGTTACCATTACAAAGCAAGGAACTGCCCATGTCATACAATTTTTTACTGAAACAGATATAAAATGCTGAATATCTGAGCATTCAAAAGAACCTGCTGCACCAAAAAATGTATGCAGCAAAACGATTGCAAAACACGCAACTGCTTTAAGTACCTGAAAATAACCAATATGATTTTTATGCAAAGTCATAATTAATAGAACAATCCTTCATCGCCAAGGCAGCCGCCGTTAGGGTCTGCATCGTTGCCGCCATTATCATTTCCTGCGTTGTCATTTTCGCCGCCTGCATTTTCAGCAGGTTTTTCTGTTGCTTTCTGTTCAGGTTCAGCAGGGGCTGCTGTTTCAGCTGCCGCTGGTGCTTCTGTCTGTTTTGCTTCTTCAGACTTAGTGTCACCTGAACCATTTGATGAAGAATTATCATCTGCATTATCCTGTGACTTTTCATCATCTGATGAATTATTTTTCTGTGCAGCAACTGCTGATGTTTCTGCATCTACATCAGAACTTTCATTAAAAGCAAGTTCATCTTCCTTTGTGCTTACTTCATTTCCGTCTTTATCTGTATATGTTAAATAAAGCACTTCATCTTCATAACATAAAGAAACTTCTTCAACTTCATCTTCAACTTCAAAACTGTGTAAAACTGCGGCTTTGTCGCCGTCAAAAGTAACATTCAAAGAAAGAGAATTAAACTCTATCGCTGTTTCTTCATCATCATCTGTATGATATGATTCTGGGTAAATCATTTCTGCTTCTGAATCTTTTTCAAAAACATTTCCCATTGTCATATTATCATATGTAAAAGTTAAAGGCTCATCTTCGTTTGCAACTTCTCCAACATAAGAAATGTCAGTTATATCCATACCTGTATCATTTTTTAAAGTTACTTTGCCTGTTTCTGAAATGTTTTCAGCTTTGCTTAAATCATAGTTTGGTGAAGTGTTGTCAATGCTTTCACCTATTTTTGTAACTTCATCTGATACTTCTGCTGTTTCAGAAGTTACCTCTTCAGACTGCGTTTCTGTCTGACTTTCTGTTGTTGTTTCAGCTGTTTCATTTTTACTTGAACAACCTGTTGCAAAAGCTGCTGCAACAATTCCAAATGCAGCAAGCACTGCAATATATTTCTTCATCATTTTATTTTCTCCTTTTAGCTCATTATCTCTTCTTTTTTATATTTCCATGTTCCTGACTGACCGTAATTAATCAAATATCCGTTTTTCTTTGTTTCATTTTGGAAATCAGGATCACATACATATGTTTTTCCGTCAACGACTATTTCTGTCCATGAATGAGGACCATAACCGCCTGCCCTTAAAGGAACAGAACCTGATACCTGCTTAACATCATATCCAAGAACTTCTGCAAGTCTGCAAAATACTGATGCCATTACATAACAGTTTCCCTTATAATTAGTGAAACCATAATCAGCATACCATTCAACACCAGGTTTTGAGTCCTGCGGCATATCGGCTGTATGTCCATAATACGGCATTGAATAAGAATATTTATATGCTTTTTCAAGATCCCAGCCTACTTTGTCAAGTACAGTTTTTGCCTGCTGCTGTGACTTTGTCATCTTAATTGCAACGCCGTCTTTGCCTATTTTATATTCATCTTTGAATGTATCTTTAAGCATTTTACCATTTGTATCAAAATAATAAAGCTTGCCATCTACAGTCTGAACACCTGTTGCCATAGTTCCGTCTGTGCTGAAATAATAATCAGAACCGCCGACATTAACAAAACCTTTCACCATAGCACCATTATCGTCAAAATAATATGTTCTGTTGTTTATAACCACAAAACCTTTCTGCATTTTTCCTGTATTGTCAAAACTATAAAGATTATCGTTGACTTTCTGAATGCCTGTCTGCATAACACCATCATTATCAAAGTAATAAACAGAATTATCAACTGTTGTAAGACCTGTGTTCATCTGACCTGTTTCTTTGTCAAGATAATATTTTTTATTATTTTCTTCAAACCAGCCTGTTTTTTTGCCGTCTATGTTATCTGAATAGTATCTGTTGTCGAAATAATCTATCCAGCCTGTAACTTTTTTGCCTGTTTCAGGGGAATAATAAACACGTTTTCCGTTAACGGTTCTCCAGCCTAAAGTAAGCTGACCTTTCAGATTGAAAAGATATGTATCACCGTCTATTTCTCTTTCGCCTGTACCACTTGCACCTGTTTCAGGGTCAAAATAGTAATAGATTTTATCCTGAATCTGCCAGCCTGTTTTCTGAACTCCTGAATCATCAAAGAAATAATCAAGTCCGTCAATTTTGTAAACACCCTTAACCGCTTTGCCGTCTTTATAGTAGTATCTTTTACCCTCAACAACCTGCCAGCCGTCTAAGCTTTCTGCATTAAGCTCAAAAGAAGCACTATTTTCAGCTATTTCTGATGTTTCTGTAGTTTCTGAATTTAATTCAGTTTCAGAAGTTTCCGAAACTTCAGATGTTTTTTCTGTTTCTGAAACGGCTTCTGATGTTTCTTCTGTTTCATCAACTGTTTCAGAACTAACCTGAACATTTTCAGTTGCTTCGACTTCTTCGGCACTTGCTGATATTCCTGTGCATATTGCAGGAATTGTAAACAAACTGCTTAAAATAAATATTTTTAATACTGTTTTTTTAATACTCATTTTTCGTTTTCCTTTCATAAAATTCTTCACAAACTAACACACGCTACACGTTTACATTATATCACTATATAAAAAAAATGTCAATAGCTGCACAAAAAATGAAAAAAATTGCTCAAAAAAAGAAAATTCCCGCAATGAATTTACGGAAATTTTCACATATATACTAATTTTCACTATTTTCTGAAACATCAATACCAAGTATTTCTCTTGTTTTGTCTGCATCATCAAGCATTTCAACAGTACTTAATTTTCTGTTTATTGCTCTTGTTCTTGTTCCAATAAGCTTATCAATGCTTTCGCCTGCGGTCTGTATCTGTTTCTGTGCCTTGCTGAGTACGTCATTAAATGTTGTAAATTCCTTTTTAACAGCACTTAAAACTTCCCATACTTCGTTACTCTTTTTCTGAATTGCAAGCGTTCTGAATCCCATCTGTAAAGTGTTAAGCATCGCCGCCATAGTTGACGGTCCTGTTATGCTGACACTATAATCTCTTTGAAGTTCCTCGATAAGTCCAAGGTTTACAACTTCCGCATAAAGTCCTTCAAATGGAAGAAACATTATACCGAAATTTGTTGTATAAGGAGGAGCAACATATTTTTCTTTAATATCCTTTGCACAACCTCTTATTCTTGTTCTAAGATTCTTTTTTGCCGTATCAATAACAGCCTTATCGCCTGTGTCGTATGCATCAAGAAGCTGTTCATATGTATCACCAGGGAATTTTGAATCTATCGGAAGATAGATAACTTCGCCATCTTTATTTCCTGGAAGTTTAACCGCAAATTCAACATGGTCTTTACTTCCCTTTATTGTCGGGATTTCTCTTTCATATTGTTCAGGTGCAAGAATTTCTTCAAGAATACTTCCAAGCTGAATTTCTCCTAAAATTCCTCTTGTTTTAACATTTGAAAGAACCTTTTTCAAGTCGCCCACACCTGTTGCAATGTTTCTCATCTCACCAAGACTTGTATGAACTGTTTCAAGCTGTTCGCTTACTATCTTAAATGATTTCTGGAGCTGTGTTTCAAGCTTTTCATTTACTGTTCCTTGAATTGTATCAAGTTTTTTCTGATTTTCTGCCTGAATTTCTGAAAGCTGTCTTGACATTGTAGATCTCATATTTTCAAGCTTCTGTTCATTGCTTGATTCAAGTGTTTTAAATCTGTTTTCAAGGTTTTTAAGCGAGTCATTTAAATTATTTGCCGACTGCTGCTGTTTTTCTGCTATTGACTTATTCATATTGCTGAGATTCTGGTCAATCTTTGATGTCATTTCAGCTATATGCTTATCCTGTGCATCGCTTGCCTGTTTCTGATTAAGTGATACCATCTGTGCAAATGATGTCATTTTTTCATCAAGAGTTGTCTGGAGTTTATCATCAACTGTTTTCTGAATATTTTCAAGTTTCTGTTCATTACCTGATTCAAGTGTTTTAAATCTGTTTTCAAGGTTTTTAAGTGAATCATTCAGATTATTTGCAGACTGTTCCTGTTTTTCTGCAATTGATTTATTCATATTGCTGAGATTCTGGTCAATCTTTGATGTCATTTCAGCTATATGCTTGTCCTGTGCGTCACTTGCCTGCTTCTGATTAAGTGATACCATCTGACCAAATGATGTCATTTTTTCGTCAAGTGTCGTCTGAAGCTTACTATCGACTGTTTTCTGAATAGTACCAAGCTTTTCAGCCGTATCATTCTTAATACCTGAAATATCTTTTTCCATCTGATTTTTAAGTTCGCCTATTTTCTGGTTAAGCTGACTATCTATATCATTGAGTTTCTGAAACTGTTTATCTGATATAATATTCTGCATTTCAGAAAAATTCGCACCAAAATTTTTGATACTTTCAGATGTATCAAGTTTAATTCTGCGTTCTGTCTGTTCAAAAATATCACGCATTTCTTTTTTAATTTCATCTGAATTATCTTTTCCTGCACTACCTTTTTGTCCAATTTTTGCAACTATAAGCAAAAGAAGAACAATAAGCACAACTTCGAGAACAATAATAACTATATCCATTATAAATCTCCTGTCATATAAATATTTTATAAATATATTTTATCATTTTTTCACACAAAAGTCAAGAGTTAAATTAAATATAAATGAGGAATTAGGAGTTGTGGTGTCGCCTACGGCGACTTATCCCCCTCTGTCACTTCTCGTGACATCTCCCCAAGGGGAGATTACCCCTCAGTCAAGCCTACGGCTTGCCAGCTCCCCTTTCAGGAGAGCCTTAAAAACAGCCTTGCAAATTTAACAAAAATACTGATTATTTATAGCCTCTCCTTTTAAGAAGAGCTGTCAGCTTTAGCTGACTGAGAGGTTTATAAATCCGTCAGCGATAGCTGACACCTTAATTCCTCATTCCTAATTCCTCATTCCTAATTTTTTATCAGCAGTTCCAAAAATTGTCGTTTTAAGTAACATAAATACATTTTATGCATACTATAATACCAGTCGTATAAACGGCAAAAATTCAGAAAGGAAATATTTATTATGCCAACAATCACAAACTTTGGTACAATGAATTATACCGTAGGCGGTCAGAATGAAACTCTTTCTTCAAATACTATTTCAACAGACCTCAACGTAAGTTATAATTCAAATATGGTAAAAGGTGCATCTCAAAGCGAATTTGCACCGGGTGATACTGTCACTTACCAGATAAGGACGACAAACACAGGAACAGGTACTTTTTATAATCTTTCTTTAAGCGATAATCTTGGTTCTGCAACTACTGTAAAACCTCTTGCTTATGTGGAAAATTCTGTATCTGCTTTCCTTTATAATGGTGCAGGAACACTTGTTTCTTCACCTGCTGTAACTGTTTCAGCTGACGAAAACGGAAACGCTGTTTTCAGCGTTGCAGGTTCAGTTCCTGAAGGATACGTTCTTGTTTTAACTTATGATGCAACAGTAAACAGCACTCTTGAAACTACTGTTACATCTGTAACAAACACTGCAACATTCAACGCAAATGAAGGCGGTGTAACAGGTGCTGCTTATTCAAATACCGCATCAACAACTATAAACCGTGAAACTGTTACAATAGTTAAATCGGCAAATGCCGCATCTGTAACACCTGGTGATGACCTTGTTTACACGTTTACTCTTACAAATATAGGTACAAATGAAGTATCTGTAAGCAGTCTTACAGACCAGCTTCCTGCAAACTTTACTCCTGAAAACGCAATTACAGTAACAATAGGTGCAAATACAGTAACTTATTTAAAAGATACTGATTTCACTGTTTCAGATTCAAATAACCTTGTTATTGCTCCTGCCGCCGCAAGCACTCCTCTTACTATCCCTGCCGCAACAGGCGAAACAGCAGGCGTTACAACTATATCAATCCCAGGAACTGTTTCAGCTTAAAAAAATCAAGGGCTGCAAATGCAGCCCTGTTATATCAGCTATTTTTAATTTTTTCAACAAATTCCAATGCTTCTTCTTCGCTTTTGAAATAATATGTTCCGCCGTTTTCTGTTTCGAGTTCTTCCGCTGCAACTTCTTCACCGCAAGGAACTTCAAAATATACATATTTTCCAACTATCGAAGATAAAACAGTAAGTCTTAAACTGTCATCGTTGAGAACATCTTTAAGTGTAGGATCATTTATTTTCAAACCCATAACCTCCCTTTTATTCAGCTATTCCGTATTTTGCTCTGTATTCTTTCATCTGCTGGAGATATTCTTTAAATGGTATAACTCCGTCCTCAATTGCCTTTATTATATCTGTCATTGTAACAATTGAATAAACATCAACGCCATATTTTTCCTTGGCATTCTGAACGGCTGATTTTTCACTGTTAAGCGCCTTTTCCTGTCTGTCAACAGTTATAACCATACCTGTTATATTTACATCTGCCGCTGACTTGAGTTTTGGATAAACTTCATCAAGTGCCTTTCCTGATGTCATAACATCTTCAATTATAACGATTTTTTCGCCGTCAACAGGCTTTCTTCCAACGAAAAGTCCGCCTTCACCATGGTCTTTGACTTCTTTTCTGTCAAAACAATAGTTAACATCTTTATCAAAATTATTTGCAAGTGCAACAGCAGCTGCAACTGAAAGAGGAATACCTTTATATGCAGGTCCGAAAAGTGTTTCAACTTCAATGTTGTGGTCATTTATACATTCTGCATAATATTCACCAAGTTTTGCAAGCTGTTTTCCTGTTTTATAGTTTCCTGTATTTACAAAATATGGTGCTTTTCTGCCGCTTTTAAGTGTAAAATCACCAAAAGTAAGTACTCCGCATTCAACCATAAATTTAATAAAACTTTCTTTATATGTCATCTTTTTATTCTCCTTTGAGTTTTAATTTATAATTTCTTTTAATTCTTCAATCTGTTTAAACCAGATTTTTCCGTTTGCATCACTTGGCATTCTCCAGTCACCACGAGGTGAAAGTGTTACAGTTCCAACTTTCGGACCATCTGGCAGGCATGAACGCTTAAACTGCTGTGTGAAAAATCTTTTGTAGAAAATCTCTTCCCATTTTAAAATAGTTTTTTCATCGTATATGCTGTCAAAAGCATTGCACGCAAGACGGAATATTTTCTTTGGTTCAAATCCAAATCTAAGCATATAATAGAGGAAAAAGTCGTGCAATTCATATGGTCCGACTATTTCTTCAGTTTTCTGAGAAATTTTTCCGTTGCCTGTTGGAGGAAGAAGTTCAGGGCTTACAGGTGTATCAAGTATATCTTTTAAAGTTTCTGAAAGTTCACCCTCTGAATTATCTGCTTCATATTCAACAATATATCTTACAAGTGTTTTAGGTATAGAACAATTCACATTGTACATACTCATATGGTCGGCATTATAAGTTGCCCAGCCAAGTGCAAGTTCCGAGAGGTCACCCGTTCCGACAACTATTCCGCCTATGCTGTTTGCATAGTCCATAAGAACCTGTGTTCTTTCTCGTGCCTGACAGTTTTCATATGTAACATCATGTATATCTTCGTTATGTCCAATATCTTTGAAATGCTGTCTTACACTTTCCTGTATAGGTATCTCAATAAGTTCCGCACCATATGACTTTGCAAGTTTGCAGGCGTTATTATATGTTCTGTCGGTTGTTCCAAAACACGGCATCGTTATTGCCTTTATATCGCTGTGATCTCTTCCAAGTTTATCAAAAGCGTGTGCAATGACTATTAAAGAAAGTGTTGAGTCAAGTCCGCCTGAAAGCCCCACAACCGCTTTACAGCTGCTTCCTATTGCAGAAAGTCTTGTTGCAAGTCCGACTGACTGTATATTTAAAATATCTTTGCATCGGTTGTCAAGCACATCTTTTTTCTTTGGAACAAAAGGATATGGATAGTACTTATTACTTAATTCCAATGGAACAACAGGAAGTTCAAAATTAACTTCATAAAATTCCTTTTCAGATTTTACAAAAGAATTTGTCTTTCTTCTTTCATACTGAATTTTCTGAATATCAATATCAGCAATAAGCGATTCATTTGAAAAAAGTTCCGATTCAGTTATAAGATTTCCATTTTCAGCAATCATACTATGACCTGAAAATACTTTATCCGTTGTTGATTCGCCTATACCTGCATTGCAATAAAGGTATCCGCAAAAAGCACTTCCGCTTTTTGCCATAACAAGGGTTTTTCTATATTCAGATTTACCTATAACCTCATCACTTGCCGAAAGGTTACATATTATCTGTGCACCTGCTTTTGCAAGTTCAGAAGAAGGTGTGTCAGCAACCCATAAATCTTCGCATATTTCAATACCAAAAGAAAAAATATTGCTTTTGAAAATAATATTTCTTCCAAACATTGTCTGCTGACCTGCAAAAGATATTTCTCTTGCCATAGCATTTGCACCTGATGTGAAATGTCTTACCTCGTAAAATTCAGAATAATTCGGAATATTTATTTTTGGAACAAGTCCAAGTAATTTTCCATGGAATACTACAGCGGCACAGTTATAAAGCTTGTCATCAACTGAAACCGGCAATCCTATAACACTTACTATATCAAGTTCTTTTGTAAGTTCAATAATATGTTTCAGTACTTTTTCCGATTCGTTCAGCAAAACACTTTGCAGAAATAAATCTTCACACGTATATCCTGTTATAGACAATTCAGGAAAAACAACAAGAGAAACTTTTTTCTCTGCCATACTGCAAATTGAATTATATATATTTGCACCATTTCCAACACAATCAGCAAGTGTAAGTTTTGGCGAACAACAGGCTGTTTTTACAAAACCATCAAACAAAGCAGCTTCCTCCTTTACCATTTTATTATATTATAACATTTTAAAACATATAAATCAAGTATTATATCTTAATTTAACAGAAATCAATTTTTGTGTTTAATTTATTTTTTTGAATCTGTTTTTGTGGCAGCTTTATTTTTCTTGCTGAATAATGTCTTTTTCTTTTTTGGAATGTCAGACTTATTTTCAGGTTTATCATTATTATCAATATACTTTTCAGACGGTATATTCTTTTCACGAAGTCTTTTTAAAATGAAAATGCTGATAAGTTCATACACAACCGAACTTAAAGGTATAAACACAAGCATTCCGAAAACGCCCATAAGATTTCCGCCGACTGTTACTGCAAAAAGAACCCACATAGACGGAAGTCCGACTGAATTGCCAACTACGTGCGGATATATAAGGTTTCCTTCTATCTGTTGCAAAATTAAAAACATTATAACAAATATAACAGCTTTCTGAGGGCTTTCAATAAATATAAGCAATGCCCCTACTATACAGCCGATAAATGCCCCCACTATAGGTATAAGCGATGTTACAGCTATTAAAAGTGCTATCATCAAGGCATAAGGCATTCTGAATATAAGCATACTTATAAAAAACATTGTTCCAAGTATAAGTGATTCAGTACATTGTCCGGTTATAAAATTCTGAAAAGTTTTATTTGATAATGAACATACTTTGCATATTCTGTCCGCCGTTTTTTCCTTAAATAAGGCATATATTATCTGTCGGCTTTGTCTTAAAAGTCTTTCTTTCTGCAAAAGTACATAAATTGAAAATACTATTGCTATAAATGTGCTTGCAATTGTTGATATTGTTCCTGAAACTATCCCAAAAGTAGATGAAACAACTGATAAAACAGGTGAAAACATCTTTATAATTTCATTTATATCGGCTGTTTTGAAATCCTGTATTTTATTTGTAAGCGTATCAATTATTTTATCAATATTATTTATATCGCTTAATTTCACATTAAGCCACTCACTTAAAAGCGATATTTTATCAGGAATTTCTTTCGCAACAGAAATTATTGAATCTGCAACCTCAGGAACAACAACTCTGATAGTGATAAGAATTATAAGAAGAACAAATAAAATAGTGAGAATAAGTGATGTTATTCTTTTAAGTTTTTTAAATTTCACTTTTTTAAATATCTTCTCTTCAAATATTTTCATAAACACATTTAAAACAAATGCAATTGCACCACCTGCAATAAACGGCATAACAACAGAGAAAACTGATGAAACAAACGTCATAAAAGCACTGAATTTTATACATACAGCTGCAAATATTATTGTAAAAGATATTATTCCAAGTATAACCTTTATATTTTTCTTGTTAAACTCCATAAAAAGACCTTTTAACCTTTTAACAAAAAGCAGTGATTCTTATTTCCGCTTTTTAGAAACCAAAATCACTGCCATATCTTATATTCTTATGATTATTTTTTTACTTTGTACCGAAAAGTCTGTCGCCTGCATCACCAAGACCAGGGATAATATAACCATTTTCGTTAAGTCCCTTGTCCTCTCCTGCACAGATAATTTCAACGTCAGGGTGTGATTCCATAAGATGTGAAGCACCTTCAGGTGAACAAAGTATGCAAATATACTTTATTCTCTTTACACCATATGACTTTACTTCATTAATCGCTTCAACTGCTGATGTACCTGTTGCAAGCATTGCATCAACAACAATTACTTCACGTTCTGCAATATCATCAGGGAATTTTGTGTAGTAACGTACCGGTGTCATTGTACCAGGGTCACGGAACATTCCTATATGTCCGATTTTAGCGGCAGGAATAAGCTTTACAACGCCGTCTATCATACCAAGACCTGCTCTGAGTATCGGAACAACTGCAAGTTTTCTGCCTGAAATGATGTTTGACTTTGCAATACCCTGTGGTGTTTCAGTTTCAATTGTTTTAAGAGGTAAATCTCTTGTTGCTTCATAGCAGAGAAGCATTGCTGTTTCTGCCATAAGTTCTCTGAATTCTTTTACACCTGTTGTTTTATCTCTCATAAGAGAAAGTTTGTGCTGTACCAATGGATGATCGATGATTGTTAATTTTGCCATAAATATAACCTCCCAAAAATTAAATTTCTTCTAATCTATCGATTAAATCTATTCTTCTCTGGTGTCGTCCACCTTCAAATTCTGTGTTAAGGAAAACTTCTGCAATTTCAAGTGCAAGACCTGAACCTGTTATTCTTGCACCCATACAAAGAACATTTGCATTGTTATGAAGTCTTGTGTATTTTGAACTGTATTCATCAGTGCAGTGTGCCGCTCTGATTCCCTTTATTTTGTTTGCTGCAATACTCATTCCTATGCCTGTTCCGCATATAAGTATGCCTTTGTTGTTTTCAACATCTTCAAGAACGCCTGTACATACTTTTTCAGCAATTACAGGATAATCAACTTTCTCGCCGTTGCAGCCAAGGTCTTTGTATTCAATGTTATTTTCCTCAAGATATTTTGCAATATCATTTTTTATTTCATAACCTGCGTGGTCACATCCGATATAAACCATTTTTTACTCCTTATTTTTTAAGTTTCTTTCTGCCTCTGTAAGCTGAAGATATGATGCATCAAGTTCATCAGCATCATAAAATCCGAGGATTTCAGCGGCTCTGCAAAGTGAAACAGCGTTCTGTTCTCTTTGAAGCACATCAGCAAGTTTATATTTTTCATTTTTATATTTATCAGCAAATTCTGCTGAATCAGGACCTGTAAGTATTATATTCTCGTTTAAACTGCGTAAAAATTCATCAAGATTTTCACTTTCAGTTATACATTCAGAGAATATCTCTTCGCATTTTCCAAGAGGATTTCTGTAAACAGCACAGTAAACAAGATTCTGTCTTGCCTTAATTATGCTGCAAACTATACCGTTTTCAACATTTGTTCTTACAGCAAGTGCAAAAAGTTCCGAAACACCGCAACATTTTTTATTTAAAGAATAAGCAATTGCCTTAACAGCCGAAATACCTATTCTTATTCCCGTATATGAACCCGGACCTTTTGAAACAGCAAGAGAATCAATATCTGCAAGTTCAAGTTCTGTTTCTTTAAGAAGTTTTTCACACATAGGCAGTATAATTTGTGACTGCATTTTTTCCGTTTTAACGGTAAATTCTCCACAAACAGACTTTTTTTCACTGTCGTAAACCGCACACGATGCAGTTTTTCCCGACGTTTCAATTCCAAGTATCAGCAAATCTTAAATCACCTTCTATGCTAACTTCTCTTGTGTTTTCATCTATATATTTTATATCAATTCTGATTGCATCTGGTGGAATAATATCCTTTATATTTTCTGACCATTCTATTATAAATATACTTTCATCAAGTGGATAGTCATAAAATCCTGTAAATTCAAGTTCAGTTGAATTCATTATTCTGTACATATCAAAATGATATATAGGTATTTTTGAATTATATTCGTTTACTATTGAAAAAGTCGGGGAAGTAACTTCATCATCAAGCCCGCATCCCATTGCAATGCCTCTTGTTATGGTTGTTTTACCTGCACCAAGATCACCGCTGAAAGCGATAAAATCGCCCTTTTTCAGTAAACTTCCTATCTTTTTCCCAAGGTTTATAGTTTCCTCGGGTGAATGAGTTATAACTTTCATATTTTTAGAATAACCCTGAGATCACGCCGTTTTCGTCGCAGTCAATTTTATTTGCAGCTGGGACTTTAGGAAGACCCGGCATTGTCATAATGCTGCCCATATAAACTACAACAAATCCTGCACCACTGCTTAAATGAAGATCTGAAACTGTCATTGTGTAACCTTCAGGATTGCCAAGTTTTGTCGGGTCATCTGAAAGTGAATACTGTGTTTTAGCAACACAAACAGGAAGATTTTCATAGCCGAGTGAAGCAATCTGTTTCAATGACTTTTCAGCGGCTGTTGTATACTGCACATTTCCTGCGTGGTATATTTCCTTTGCAAGAACTCCGATTTTTTCCTTTATTCCAAGGTTTAAATCATAAAGACACTTGAAATTCGATTCGTTTTTATCAATTGTTTCAACAACTTTTTCAGCAAGTTCAAGACCGCCTTCGCCGCCCTTTGCAAACACTTCACAAAGACAAACTTCTGCTCCAAGATTTCCGCAAAATTCCTTTACAACAGCAATTTCTTCATCTGTATCAGTTGCAAATCTGTTCATTGCAACAACAACAGGAACACCGAATTTTCTAAGATTTTCAATGTGAACGCCAAGGTTTACAATACCTTTTTTAAGTGCTTCAACATTTTCTTCCTTAACATCTTCTTTTTTAACACCGCCGTTATATTTAAGTGCCTTTATTGTGGCAACAAGTACAACGCAATTTGGTTTAAGTCCTGCATATCTTGACTTTATGTCAAAGAATTTTTCTGCACCAAGGTCTGAACCGAATCCTGCTTCTGTAACACAATAATCACCGAGTTTAAGGGCAAGTTTTGTTGCTCTTACAGAGTTACAACCGTGTGCAATATTTGCAAATGGTCCGCCATGGAGGAATGCAGGTGTATGTTCAAGAGTCTGTACAAGATTTGGTTTAAGTGCATCTTTTAAAAGTGCTGTCATTGCACCTTCTGCCTTAAGTTCTCTTGCATAAACAGGTTTTCCGTCATAAGTATTTGCAACAAGTATATTTCCAAGACGTTCTTTAAGGTCTGCCAAGTCTTTTGAAAGGCAAAGAATAGCCATAACTTCAGAGGCAACAGTAATTTCAAAACCGTCCTGACGAGGAATACCATCTATTTTTCTGCCCATTCCTATAACGATATTTCTTAAAGCTCTGTCATTCATATCAAGACATCTTTTAATAAATATCTGACGCTGGTCAATGCCGAGTGCATTTCCCTGCTGCATATGGTTATCAATCAATGCACACAAAAGATTGTTTGCAGATGTTATTGCGTGCATATCGCCTGTAAAATGAAGATTTATATCTTCCATAGGTATAACCTGTGCATAACCGCCGCCTGCTGCACCACCTTTTATGCCAAATACAGGTCCGAGTGATGGTTCACGAAGTGCGAGAACCGACTTTTTGCCCATTCTGTGGAGTGCATCAGCAAGTCCGACACTTATAGTTGTTTTTCCTTCTCCGGCAGGTGTCGGGTTTATTGCAGTAACAAGTATAAGTTTTCCGTCTTTATTTTCTGAAACTTTTTTGATATACTCTTCAGAAATTTTAGCCTTGTAATGACCATATTGTTCAATATACTTTTCATCAATTCCAAGTTCTGAAGCAATTTCCGAAATTGGTTTAATATCAGCATTCTGTGCAATTTCAATATCTGTAAGCATAAAAGTCCTTTCCCGGTACAGTAACCATATAAAATATTTCAGACAGCCTGCTTTTACACAAGCTGCCGATTTCTCTTGATATTAATAAAAAAATAATACTCTTATAGTATACCATTTTTTTCATAAAATTGCAAGTATAAAACATAGTAATATACGTTTTTTACATTTTTTTAAGATTTTATTAAACAACTGACTAAATATATAATTTCTAATATCATTCACTGTCAGGCATACTGTTTCGCACCTCAACAAACTTATCAAAGTTTTCAACGAATTTATCAACAGCATCAGGACAGAATTGAGTTCCTTTGCATCTTACTATTTCATCACGCACTTCTTCATTTGTCCATGCACGTTTATATGAACGTTTGCTTGCAAGTGCATCAAATACATCTGCAACCGCAACATATCTTGAATAAAAATCAATATCTTCGCCTTTGATTTTATTATAACCTCTGCCGTCCCATCTTTCATGATGCTGGAGTGCCATCTGTGCAGCTCGCTGCATAATAATTCCTGAACAGTTTTTCAGCATATCATAGCCTATTTTTGTATGCGACTTGATTATTTCATATTCCTCATCTGTTAATTTTCCAGGTTTATCAAGTATCTCAATAGGTATTGTAAGTTTACCAACATCATGAAGCATTGATGCAATTGAAACAACTTTTGTTTCAAAAGGTTCAAGTCCAAGTGCATTGCCGAAAATCTCCATATATTTAGCTATACGTTTAACGTGCTGACCTGTCTGTTCACTCTTTGCTTCGCATATTTCCGCAAGATTCATAACAAGTTCTTCCTGCGTTGAAAATACTTTATTATTAAGAATTGCATTTGAAACAGCTTTAGAAAGCAATCCGTAAGCTGTCATAAGTGAACTTCTTGTTTCAGCAGGCAGTCTTATTGAAAAAACTGCAAAACCCACAAGTTTTGAATTTTCATAGATAGGAAATGCAAAACTTTCTATATCAAGCATAAAGAGTTCGCTGTCATCTTTATTTTGTGCATAATAAAAAGAATATGCCTTTCTTTTAAAACCTATATGTATATGGTCGCCTTTTTCAGCATAGCTGTACTGTCCGCCATCTGAAATTATATTCCATCTTTTTTCTTCATGTAATCCCACAACATAAGGCACTGCTTCATCTGTATGCAAAAGATTTTTTATTATATGAACAATTGCAGGAAGCATTGAAGATGTTAAATCTGCACTCTGTGCATTTATAAGAAGTCCGGAACTGTCTAAAAGCTGATCAAGGTCTTCCTGTTTCTGTTCAAGTTTTTTTGTATAAAGAAGCATCTGATTTATGAGTTCTGAAAATCTTGTTGAAATGACAAGGCATATAACAGAAACTATTGCAAGTATCATTAAACAAGGTATATAAAGTGTAATAATATATTCAGAAAAAGCTCTGTTTACATATCCGAAAGAACTTTGAACAAAATATTTCAGACAATACGAAACAAATGAAAACAAAACAGATGTTCCCGACATAATAAGCAGATATTTTTTGTTGTTATAAAGCGTTATTATCATAAGCGGAATAACAAAAAGTATAACGCCCGTATTTGTTATAGCTGTAAAAAGATACCCCATTGCCGCAGGAAATAAAAAACAGATTACAAACGGCAATTTTTCAATTTCTTTATTAAGTATTTCAGTTATAAAAGACGGAACAAAAAACACAGCCATACAAACAAAAACCGTTACAATAAGATAACTGCTTCTTATGTTAAAAAAGCCAAGATTTCCACATATAACATCAAATATTCCTATTGCAAAAATCAGAACAAGAACATATCTTGAAAGTTTTGCAACAAGTATTTCTGAAAGCTTTCTGTAATTCTTTTTTAATTCAATCTCTTCCATAATTTACCCACCAATATTCTAAGATTTAAATTTTGTCCTTAAAAACTTCCTCAAATTCAAGGGCATCTTTATTATCTTTTCTATATAAATTATAATATTCTCTTGCCTCGTCAATTCTTCCCATCATCACACAGGCGACTGCCGCATTTCCTTTTGCTTCATATAAATTTCCATTAAGTTTTATTGCATTAAGTGCATTTTCAAGTGCCTTTTCAGGTTCATTTTGATTAAGATAAAGATGCGAAAGATTATTATATGCAGAAGCATTATAAGTGTCATATCGCACAGCGTTTTCGTATGACTCAAGTGCTTTAGGGCTTTTTCCAAGTTCTTCATATAAAAGTCCAAGATTTGACCACACAAGAGAATTTGAACCATCTGTCTGTAAAAGTTTTTCATATGTATCTATTGCAAGATTTTTTTGTCCCATTTCATCATATGAAAGTGCTTTAAAAGTCAGAACAGCAGAAGTATCATGATAATTTTCACATTTACCCTCAATTTTACTCAATGTATTAATTGCAGCCTGATATTTTTTATTATTGTAATTATCAATTGCTTTAAGCAAAATTCTGTAGCTTTT
>JALEJO010000091.1 GCA_022769365.1 Oscillospiraceae bacterium
AAAAATAACCGCAGTATTATTTAAAATATTGCGGTTATTTTTTATATTTAAATCAAAAATCTATTATATTTTTTAGATTGCTTTCTGTTTCTTTTTTCTTAGCGAAATAAAATTCTCAAATACAAATTTCCTGTCAATCAATTCTCCAACCAAAGCTATGCCTTTACCCATAGTAAAAGCTGCGAGAATAGTTCCTATTCCAAGCCCTTTTATATGACCTAAACATAAAAAAGTCAATCCGCCTGTAACAGCAAGACAAGCTAAATCAAAACCTATTTTTATCCTTGAATATTTTACATTTGTTATATCCAAGAGTTCTCTTGGAAATAAATCCGTTGGAATTATCGGCAATCCGCAACGGTTTGAAAGTGCTATTCCAATACATATCACAATATAACTGATAATAAAGTATATCACTCTCATAATAAGCGTATATGGTAAAATTTTTATCCACATTTCATAAAAATCGAGCAATTCACTGAATACAAAACCCACTACAAAACTAAATAAGTATTCCGGAACAAACCTTTTTCTCATTATCATTAATGTAAGGACAAGTATTCCTTGAAAAATATATGTCCACGTACCAAGAGAAAGTTTCGGCAATACTTCCGAAAAGGCATATGGCACACTTGAAATCGCAGATATTCCTGCTCCTGAATAAAGCATCAAAACGACTCCAAAACTGTTTATAATAACAGCAATTGCAAGTGCTGCCTCTCCTCTGAATAATTTTTTCTTTCGCTTTTTTCCATCATTTTAACAGAATCTTTCTGAACTTACTATAACATATCTACTGAATTGTTACCCTTTTTACATCCGTATCATTCACATATTTTTCTTTTATTAATTTGTATTTCTTCATATGATCGGTACGCATATGAGATTTCTGATGTTCCTCACTTTTCCATTCTTCTATAAGAAGCAATTTATTTGGATCTGCCTCACAGAGATAATACTCATAACGCACAAATCCATCATCATTTTTTATTTTTTCAAATATACCTGATGATTTTACTTCTTCTATAAATTTTTCACGCATACCCATTTTGATTTTATAAGTTACAAAAAGAATAAATCCGTCCATAGTTCACCTCCAACATAATGTAAAAATGTGGTATAATTCCAAACACCGAAATTATACCACATATAAAATAAAAAATCAATAATATTTTATTTAAAACCATCACAGTTTATGTTATGTGCCTGCAACTTTAATTTTAAATATTTGCTATGATTAAAATAATGTCATACTATAAAAGACACGATTTCCCCCACAAATGCCCAAGCCAAGACATCTATGGGGGACAGTATTTATTTCAATTTTAATTTTCTTACCCGAACTCAATGGCATTCCCTTATCTTAATCAATTCTTTTAATAAACCTTTAATTAATTTCATCAATTGAACCAATAACATACTTGAGAATTGTCAGTGTGTCTGATGATGTTATGTTGCCGTCTTTATCGCAGTCAGCGTTTTTCTGTGCTGATTCTGAAAGTGTTGCACTGCCTACAAGATACTTATTAAGTACAACCGCATCTGCAATAGTTACATCTCCATCAAGATTTATATCGCCGAGTTTTAAACCTTCAACCGCTGTTTCTTCTGTTATTTCGCTTGATGATTCTGACGGCTGTGTTGATTCCGTTGTTGGTTCTGTGCTGTTTAAATCTATGTTATCTAAGGTTGCTTCTTCTGATGTTTCCTTATTTCTATAATATTTTTCATAATCTTCAGGTGTACATCTTGTTTCATAAGTTACATATTCAGGTTCTTTAAATCTGTCAACCACAGCCAGTAAGTCAACTGCATCATTGTAATCTATAACACCATCTTGATTTACATCTGACTTTGTAATGTAAAATCTCGAAAACTTTATCTGTCCATCGATATACTTTATAAGCCTATCAACATCATCAAAATCAAAGCGACCGTCATTGTTCATATCTCCTAAAAGTGTTTGATACTCACCTGTTCTTATGGTACGATCTTTATCTTTTGGCTCTGTGTCCATTTCCTTTATTTCATAATTAAATTCATCAGTAGAAGATATTTTGTTGTTAAATTTGTATGCTGAAATTATATCATCAATATCAAGTGTTCCATTCTGATTGAAGTCAGCATTTTCAATCTGCTCCTCTGATAACACAGTCTCTCCACAATAAGATTTAACCATCCAATAAATATCACAAACTAAAAATTGCCCGTCTCCGTCTATGTCACCAAAACCGTCTTTTGTAATATACATTGGATAAGCTTCTTTTCCATGTTTTATCATTTCTACATCACGAATAAACGAGTCATCCCCATTGTCAAGATAGCGTTCTAAAAGATAAACATCTAAATTGTTAATATCTCCGTCCTGGTTTAAATCTGCAAGTTCATCTCCGTATTCGCCTGAAATAGGTTCACCATCAACATATTTCATAAGCAAATCTAAGTCAGTGACATCAATTTTTCCGTCCATATTAACATCACCTGATTTATAAGTGCCAAAGTCCAACTCGTAGTCATTGTATCCATATGTTTTTTCTATTTCTGGTAATCTGAGTTTGTTTTCAGCAGATGCACTTAAAACATTAAATGTGCATGCTGATGCAAGCATTGCAAAACTTGATATGAATGCAAGTGTTCTTTTTAAATTGGTTTTCATAACGCATACCTCCTTGTATGTCTTAACCGGCTGACTAATACTTCCGCACAAATCTCTCAGCCTTGAAAATTATGCGATTTTACCATAACTTATTCAGTTATACCTTATATTTTAATTATATCACATACTCTTTAATTTGTTAATATTTTCAAAAAAAAAAAATACATAAATCAACTTTTTATTTTGGGTATCTGAATCGGTATAGTTGATTTTTCTTTGTTTTATCTCTGCTGTCATTTTAGCACGGTCAAGCTTAAAAGTCAATGGTTTTGTCACAATCATTGAAATAGTGTCATAAAAATAGAAAAATGCAGCTTATTAACATAAACTACATTTTAAATCACGTAACATCTAACACAATTCTAACTTTATATTTCGATTTTTTCGCTTTAGCATATTTTTTGGAGTTTGGCAAGAAGGTTATTTCTTTGGGCAAAAAATATGAAATACTTGATAATGTTTATGATTAATACGATGTATATATTTCACCGGTATACAAAAAATCCCCCAAACACATCAGCATTCGAGGGATAAAATTATTGATTTTAAGGATTTACTGGAAGTGAATCATAAGTTCCAACAATTAATTTTAATATTGCAAGTGTATCATCTGATGTTATTCTTCCATCATAGTAAGCGTCAGCATTTGCCATTCCCTGCTCAGAAAGTGTTGCTGAATCTACAAGATATTTGTTAAGCAAAACCGCATCAGCAATTGTTACATCATCATCAACGTTTACATCTCCATAAGTAGCCGTTTCAGATGAGTCTTCGAGTATTTTAAATGGTACTTTTTCAGCCAATCCGCTGTCTTTAAATGAATCCTGATAGCACTTTATATCCGAATCTTTATTGTATATAATATCAGAAAGATTTTCACAACCTGCAAATGCTTCCCTTCCTATCAATTCCACACTATCAGGTAAGTTTACTTTTTCAAGTGTAGAACAATTAAAAAATATTCTATAAGGGATTTTCTTTGTACCTTCGGCAAAAGTAACTTCCTTAATATTTGAACCTTCCGCTATTGAATATGCACCCACTGCAATCATTCCGGCTGAAGCATATCCTGATTTAAGTGACGCAGGTATTGTCAAACTTGTTATTCCTGTGCCTGAAAAAGCGTTTGCACCGATTGATTCAATTCCTTCCGGAAGTTCTATTTCCTTAAGATTTTCACAACCTGAAAATGCATTATTTCCTATAGTTTTAACTGTATTAGGAATATTTATCTTTTCAATTGTTGAACATCCAAAGAAACTCTGCTGTGGAATTATCGTTGCCCCTTCAGCAAAAGTTACTTCTTTTACATTGGATTCTTCAAACGCAGAATAACCTGCAAGTCCGGCCATTCCTGTAACACCATAAATTGATTCAACCGTTTTTGGAATAACTATTTCAGTTATTCCAGTATCTCTAAAAGCAAATGCTCCAAGAGATTCTAAACCTTCATTAAGTTCTATTTCCTTAAGATTTTCACAACCATTAAATGCATAATTTCCTATAGATTTTAAGCCTGAAGGAATCTTAATACCTGTCAATGACTGACAACCTGAAAATGCATGGTCACTTATTGCTGTAACTGTATCAGGAATTTCTACTGTTTGCAATTTTGAAGCACCCAAAAATAATCCTTCTGGGATAACTTCCATACCACTATCTATTACTGCGGTTTTTATGTATGAACCATCAAATGCATAATCCACACTAGCAAAACTTTCATTAGCCGCTGCAACTTTAAGAGATGCAGGAATATTTATTGATTTAACTGATGTATTCCTCAATATGCATCCTTCTAAAACTTCAACATTTTTAGGAAGAGTTAATTCTTCAAGGTTTTCACAATCTGCAAATGCACAAAATCCTATCTCTGTTACACTGTCAGGAATTTTTACATTTTCAAGATTTGTACATCCATAAAATGTACTTTTTTCTATTCTTTTAACTCCATCAGGAATCTCAATACTTTTAATTTTTGTACAACCCTCAAAAGCACTTTTTCCAATAGTCTCAACTGTATCTGGAATTTTTACATTAAGTGAGGTACAATCTTTAAAGGCATATTCTTCAATATTCTCAATATCTTTTGGAAAAGTTACATTTTCAAGAAGACTACAATCTTTAAACAAATAACCAGCCACTGATTTAGTACCTTCAGCAAAATTTACTGTTGTTAATTTAGTGTTCCTAAATATGCCTTCTGAATACTCGTTTGACACAACTTTTTCCAAAGATGAAGGAATTGTTATCGTTTCTATTGCAGTATCTGAAAATGCACCTGCTCCCAATTCTTTTAATCCTTCATTAAGTTTTACAGTTTTAAGATTTTCGCAACAAGAAAATGCACTTTCACCTATTGCGGCTATATTAGACGGAATGTCAATTTCTTCAAACCCATTACATTTATAAAACGCATAATTGCCAATACTTTCAATTGTTTCTGGAAATGCAATGTTCGTAATTGAATTGCATCCCTTAAACAAATAACCAACCACTGATTTAGTACCTTCAGCAAAATTTACTGTTGTTAATTTGGTATTTTCAAATATACCATCCAAAAACTGGTTATCTGCAACTACTTCCAAAGATGAAGGAATTGTTATTGTTTCTATTGCAGTATTTGAAAATACACTTGTTCCTAATTCTTTTAATCCTTCGTTAAAAGTAACATTTGCAAGATTTGTACAACCATTAAACGCACTATCTTCTATTTTAGTTATATTTTTAGGAATAACAACACTTTTCACGTTTGTATTATCTGAAAAAGCTTC
>JALEJO010000121.1 GCA_022769365.1 Oscillospiraceae bacterium
GCAGAATATGCAAACGACAGCGAAGAAATGAAAATTGCTGATTATGTTATAAACAGCGATATTTCTCTTTGCGATGCGGAATCTTTGATGTCTTCATATGAAATTGGTTTGGCAAATGCGAACTTTACTGAAACTTTTTCTGATGATGGTGACACGGTGATTAATCTGAATACACAATTTTACAATAGTTCAAATCTGTCAAAAAATCAGCATTACTTGGTATTTATAGCCGATAATGGTTCAACACAGTTCAGAACATCTTTTATTGTATCATATGATAACAAACATATTGGTTTTGATGAAGATGCTGATGTTAGTCTGTTGAATAAAAACAGTAAAACATTTTTAAATTTTGATCAAACTTCAGGTACAAGTGCAAATAGATCTGCTTTATCATTTGGAGGCAGATATGTGAAAGAAAATGATCAGGCTCTTCCAAAAGGATTCGCCGAAATTCCTTTCAATGTGTTGGTGGATCCTACTACTGCCAGTGGTAAAGCATACTCTGAAACAGGAATCCGTAATGATATTTCGGTTACTGATAAACAGATCACTACTATTAATGGCAGTGAAAATTCAACACTTAGTTCTGGAATATATGCACTCGGAGATTTTGATCACGATGGTAAAGTTACAGAAACGGATACTATGTATGTTTTGAAGATTGTTGTAGGGACATACAAAGGAATAAAGTTCCACTATAACGGAAAGGAAGGCGATGATTATGCTAAAATTTTAACATATCTTGCCGCTGATACCAATAAAGATGGAGATTTAACTGTAGCAGATGCTGTTTGGATGAATCAGAACAGAGATTAAAAAGGAGTTGATTGTTATGAAAGACAAAACTAAAAAAATAATATCGTTTTTAACATCTTTCATGGTATGTACATCAATTTGTTCGATAAATGTTTTCACAGCTTCAGCAGAAGAATTTGAATCAGAATCAACTGTTTCAGATTCAGTAACAGAAACAGATTCAACAACAGAATTGAATTCATATGATAATTTTTTTGGTTATGAACTTCCTGAGGATTATGATGAAAGACATATTGAAGACTTGAAGTACAGAATGAGTTTTTTTGACACATTTGTAATTGATGATGGTTATACATTGAATGACATATTGAACGGATACTCTTTTATAGAATCAAACCATTTTAAAGCAACAGGCAAATGGGGAGATAATGTTGAGTGGGTTTATGACCATGGTAAACTTACAATTTCAGGAAATGGTCCAATAAAAAGAGTATATGCTTCTTGTGGTCCTGACTATATTGAAGGTGCAAATGCAGATGTAGATCCATATAATCTTATGTCAGCTCCATATTGGGTGCAAGTTTATCCTTGGTCTACGTTTGTTGGAAATATATCTGAAATAGTTGTTGAAGACGGCATAACAGAAATTCCAACTGCATGCTTTGCAGGAGTTAGTGCCGGAATAAAGAAAATGACCTTTGGGAACAGCGTTAAATCAATAGATGGAAGCGCACTGTATTTTGGTCGTTCATATGACGATGGAGAACCATTAGACATTTATTTTTCTGAGCAAAATGCGATTACAAGAAGTATAAATAGTCCTGCCAATATTTTTAGTCAGTCTCATAAAAAAATTACAGTTCATGGATATAAAAACAGCCCTATGTATTACTATATAGAGGGTGGCAAAAAGGCTTCTATTGTTGGTGATAATGTAGTATTTGAATCACTTGGAGATGCAGAAGGCAAATACAGTGAACACAGATATTCAGGCGATGGTGGCTATAAATACACGATTGATTACGACTACAAATTAGATGTTAACAAAAACACACTTTACGTTACATGGGACGGCAAGGACGAAGATTGCCTTGATAACTATGTATCAGCAGAAAGCTATCCTACTGAAATAATTGGAGATACAGATGAAAGCAAACCATATGACTGTGTAAAGACAATAGTTATAGGTGATGGAATCAAGAAAATCGGTATACTTGAAAAATGTAAAAATCTTGAAACGCTTGTTATACCTGACAGTGTGAAAAAGATAATATATGACCCTGGTTTTCTTGGAGGAGATTCATATGAAACAACACTTACAATTGTAGGAAACGCAGGATCATATGCAGAAGAATATGCAAAGAGATTTGGCATAAAATTTGTTGATTTAAAGGAATACAACAACGGAGAGTCAACTTTAAACAACGTAGATTTAAACAGCACAGAACCAACAACAGAATCAATACAGCAGGCAGAATCATCAAGTGAAGTGTCAGAGGAAACAGCGGTTGAAGGTTTAAAACTCGGCGATGCAAATCTTGATGGAGATGTAACTATTGCAGATGCGGTTGTACTTAACAAGTATCTTGTAGGCAGTGCAACACTTTCAGAATCAGCACAGAAAAATGCCGACTGTGATAAAGACGGCAATATCACATCATCAGATACACTGACAATTCTCAAGTATGTTATCGGTTCAATTGATGAAATTAAATAAAAGGTTTATTAAAAGAATTGATTAAGATAAGGGAATGCCATTGAGTTCGGATAAGAAAATTAAAATTGAAATAAATCCTGTCCCCCACAGATGCCTTGTTAGGTGTTTGTGGGGGAAGTCGTTTTTTTGGGTGTTCACTTTGAGGAAGATTAGTGCAAGGCTGAAGATAAAAATATTCAAAAAATCTTAATATTTTCGGAAAATTTGCTATCAATTTAATCAAACTTTATAAGTCTGAATCTGAATCTAAAAAACAATATCCAATATTATGCTTGACTGTTTGCTCGATTTTGACTCTTTATTACAAATCGTTATCAAAAATTGATTCTCGTGAAATATTTTAAAAAGATATTGATTTTTTTGTATAAATATGCTATAATGATAAAGATAATAGAACTAAATTAATCGGAGGTTTATTTATTGAAACAATTCCAGTTTGAGTATAAAAGTTTTGGAC
>JALEJO010000140.1 GCA_022769365.1 Oscillospiraceae bacterium
AATAGGCAAAACAAATCTGTATCTTAATCATATGATGGAACACCCAGATGAAAAATTTTTGATTGCTGTCCCTACTCATAAATTAAAAATGGAAATATATTATAAAGCTTTAAGAATGGGAATAGCAAATATAAGCTACACACCCGAACTTCCTCACTTTTCAGACGATTTAAACAAAAAAATAGAACATATATACCGTATAGGAGCTGGTAAATATATAGGAAAATTTCTTGAAGAATATAGTAAAAGAACTCATCGCTCAAGTGAATCAATAATGTATTATCTTGAAAAACGTGAAGAAATAAGAGAGTTTAAAGGAAGTATTATCACAACACACGAAAGAATACTGCTTGAAAATGGAAATAGCAGATTTTTTAAAGACAGAACTGTTATCATTGACGAGGATATTATACGTTCCATGATAGCGGTAAAATCTATAAGCTGCGAGGATATAATAAGAATTATTAATGACCCTTTTATATCCACAAAAGCAAAAGAAAAGATGAAAAAAATTCTTTTAACAACGGGATACCAAGAATTTAAAAAAGAAGATTGTACAAGTATCGACATAATGCTTGAATTAATTGATAATTATGAAAATATTGAAGGTGACATATCAGCACTATGTAATTCAAGATATTTATATAATGATGGAAAAAACATAAGTTTTATTGAACGAAAATTTCTTTCGTGCGAAAAGGCTATAATTATGTCAGCTACCGCAAATGCTGATATTTATAAGATGTATAATACATTTGAAGATATATATTATTATGAATGTAAAGAAGCTGAATATAAAGGAAAACTTGAACTTGATGCATATTCAACCTACAGCAGATTTGCGTTAAATATGGAAGGCATGATTGATAAAATTAAGGAAAAGACAGGCAATGATGAAATAATAACTTTTATGTGCACAGAGAATTTTTTTAATACCAAATATCATTATGGTGCAATAGAAGGTTTAAATTGTCTTGAAGGCAGAAATATTTCTGTTATCGGGCTTCCTAATATATGTGATATTGTGTATATACTCTATGGAATGGCAGCAGGAATGAGAGCAGGAAATTATAATATGCGTTCAATGAGAACTGTATACAACGGCTATGATTTCAGAATAAATACTTTCGAATCAGAAACACTCAGAAAAATCCATCTGTGGATGCTGGAATCTCATATAGAACAGGCAGTCGGCAGAGCAAGACTTCTCAGATATGACTTTACGGTAAAAGTATTTGCAAGATTTCCGGTCTCTCAGGCTATCCTGCTGTAACGGTGACTCAATTCTGGAATATGGGGATTTTTGCGCAATCCCCTAATATATATTAGGGAAATGTACATTTTTCACCATAGTTTTGGTTTGGTAAAAAATATAGACTTCCAGCTTTGAAGTCCCAAAGCCTGTTATGCCAAACAAACGGTCTTTGTAATCACATTAAGCAACAACACCGATTCAAAAACAGTTCCTGTAAGCATCCCAACATGTTGTCTGACACGAGTAAGATTTCCGCAAATCGTTTCTATTCTAAATTATGAAAAAGTGTACAGACTCTTTTGGGGTAAGCCGTCTTCCTCCGTTTATCGCCCGGAAACAACACACCTCTTCCAGCATAAATATGAATAAAAATAAATACAAGAAATCGTAGAACAAGCAACATAGAGCAGACAGTAAGACTGAAAACAGTCATCAATACCGCAAGCAGAACACATCGGAATCAATCCACATAATCATGAACAACGACCCATAAAGTGTCATCTTCCTTCTCCCCCGTCGTTAAGTATCTCACGCTTATGCTATATACTATCCAACTGCTTGCGTGTTCGTGTTTTCTATAAAATCATTTTTCAGTTCCAGTTTTCAAAATTTAAATCATATATTTCATGGTATATACCGTAATTCAAAGGCCATATTTTGATTTCATTTTTGTTTTCCGGAACTATTTTTTCTTTTTTTGATAATTCCAACAAAAAAGGAGATGCTCCACGGCATCTCCTCACGTTTAGATTTCTGGGACAGTGACCTCTACAAACCGGTCATTTTCAAGCTCTCCGTCGCTGTCTTCCAGATTTCCGATGACAAGACAATGGTGCTTTGCAAGCTTTCGGATCT
>JALEJO010000058.1 GCA_022769365.1 Oscillospiraceae bacterium
ACTGAAATATCCTCATTTTGATTAATATTTTGAGGTTTAAGGCTGTTTTGGGCAAGAAAAGCTGTAAAAATCGATATAAAACTTACTGATAAAGCGTATAAAGGTAGTTTTTTCATATAAATCCTCTTTAATTTCTTTCAAGATAATATTTTATTTGACAATCAACATAAAATGGTGTATAATATATAAGTATAATTGTATACTTATATATTAAAAAAGAAGGGAAAATAACTAAAAAAGGAGTAGACCGATATGCCAAATATTTATGATGACGATGCTGTTATCAAAAGTTTATGCGAAGATCTTAAAAAAAATTCTGTAATTGATCCGGGATTTTATGAAAAATATCACGTTAAGAGAGGACTTAGAAACAGTGACGGTTCAGGTGTTCCTGCCGGAATTACAAAGGTATGTAGCGTTCACGGTTATATGATGGATGACTGTGAAAAACTTTCTATTGAAGGTGAACTCTTTTTCCGTGGATACAGTATTGTTGACTGCGTTGAAAATGTTGAAAAGGAAGACAGATTCGGTTATGAGGAAATAGTTTTTCTTCTTTTGTTCGGCAGACTTCCTAAAAAAGAGGAACTTGAAAACTTTACTCAGTATCTTGCTGAAAGACGTGAACTTCCGCCTGATTTTCAGGTTGGTTCTATAATCCGTTCTCCTTCAAAAAATATAATGAATAAGCTTTCAAGATGTGTTCTTTCACTTTATTCATCAGAGGAAGATCCTGACAACACAACTATCGAGGACGAAATGCATATCGCACTCGGACTTATTGCAAGAATACCTGTTTTGATAAGTGAAGCTTATCAGGCTAAAAAATATAAATACGATAATCAGACAATGTATTTCCATCCGCTCAGAAAAGATGAAAATACAGCTCAGACAATCCTTTCTTTAACAAGAAGCGACAGAGAATATACAAAAAAAGAGGCTCAGCTTCTTGATACTTTACTTATGCTTCAGGCTGAACACGGCGGTGGTAATAACTCAACTTTCACTTGCAGAGTTTTAACATCTTCGGGCACAGATGCTTTTTCAGCTTATTCAGGAGCAATAAATTCACTTAAAGGTCCACGTCACGGCGGTGCAAACATCAAAGTTATCAATATGCTTGATGATATTGAAGCACACGTTAAAAACTGGGAAGATACAGGTGAAGTTGCCGATTATCTTACAAAATTACTTAAAAAAGAAGCAGGCGACCGTTCAGGTCTTATATACGGAATGGGACATGCTGTTTATACACTTTCTGACCCTCGTGCAAAGATAATCAAAAGAAGAGCTTTTGAACTTTCAAAGGGTAGAGAAATTGAAAAGGAATTTAAGCTTTTAAGTCTTATAGAAGAACTCACTCCACAGCTTATGAAGAGTGTAAGAGGAATAGACAAAGCAATTTGTGCAAACGTTGACCTTTATTCAGGCCTTGTTTACAGAATGCTCGGAATACCTGAAGAACTCTTTACTCCGCTTTTTGCAACTGCAAGAATAGCCGGCTGGGCTGCTCACAGAATGGAAGAAATTATGACAGGCAAAAGAATTATCAGACCTGCATATAAAGTTGTTGAAAAAAGACGTGCTTATAAGCCTATATCAGAAAGATAAAATATCATTTATATATTTTATGTTTTTGACAAAAACTAAAGAATAAAATATTTTCAGAAAAAAGGAGGAAATCTTTAATATGAAATCTAAAAGAAAATGCGGATTATCTGTATTTTGTTTTTTCCTTCTTTTTCTGATTTTTTCTTTAACAGGCTGTACTTTCAGCACAAGTATTGAAACACTTCTAACTCCACCAAAACTGACAAAACAGCAACAGCAGATATATAATGCACTTACAAATTCAGTCGGAAACAGTATAACGCTTCAATACCCTAAAACAGGGGAAAATCTTTCATCTTTTATTATATCTGACCTTGATGATGACGGAGAAGCTGAGGCTATAGTTTTTTATAAGAAAAATTCAGCAGCAGGCGAAGATGAACTTCGCATAAATGTGCTTGATATAAAAAATGGTAAATGGAGTTCTGTTTTTGATGCGGCGGCTGATGGAACGGAAGTTGAAAAAATAGACATAAAAAAACTTGGTGAATCGAATACAACCTACATTTCAATAGGTTATTCTTTTGTAAGCGGTACAGGAAAGTCACTTGTTATTTATAAGTATAAAGATTTAATACTTAACACAACTTTCCGTACGCCTTATAATTACTATTCAACCGATGATTACGACAAAGACGGGAAGAACGAACTTTTTGTAATACAAAACATTACAAATACAGAAGAAACTTCAAAGGCTGTCTATTACGAATTTGACAGAGCAGGACTTGCACCGCACCCTGTTGAAAGAAATCTCAGTGAACTTGCATCAGATGTTAAAAATGTGCTTTTTGGTTCACTTTCTGATGGTTCAACAAGTGTTTATATAGATGAAGTTGTTGGTTCTTCAACAATACAAACCGAAGTTCTGCACATAAGCAATAAACAGATGGAACTTTCTGAAAGAGATTTGACTCAAACACAGCGTCAGCAGGAATATGCTTCTGTTGATATAGACGGAGATGGTCAGATTGAAGTTCCGGTAAAAGGTGAACTTTTCCCCGGATATACTGATTCAGATACAGATGCTGTTTATAAAACAGTCTGGCTGAAAGATGACGGCGATGCTTTTTCAGAAAAATATGTTGGGTACTATAATATAAGCGGTGGTCTTGCTTTTGTTTTGCCTTCTACATGGAAAAACAGTGTTACCTGCATTTTTGATTCAGTAAAAGAAGAATATGTTTTTGAAAGATTCAATAATTCAATAGAGCAGAGTAATTCAGCACTTCTCTATATAGCGGCAGGCAAAACATCAGATGAGGCGGCTGACCTTATTTCAGACGGATACACTCAAATAAACGAACATCTTGGAGTATACAGCCTTATATATGTTCCGCAGTCTGAAGATAAACTTATAAGAAAAACAGAAGTGATAAAGGGAAATATTTTCTTTGTAAATTAACAGGAGGTTAAAGATATGCGTCGTGTACTTATATGCGAAGATGAAGATGCAATAAGAGAATTTATAGTTATAAATCTGCAGCGTGCGGGGTATGATGTTACCGATGTTAACTGCGGAGAAGATGCAATAAAAGTTTTTGATGAAAATAACGGAAATTTCGACATAGTTTTACTTGATATAATGATGCCGGGAATAGACGGTTTCACAGTATGTAAAAAAATAAGAGAAAAAAGCGATACTGTGGGGATTATTATGCTTTCAGCAAAAGCACAGGAAATGGATAAGGTAAACGGTTTGATGCTTGGTGCAGATGACTATATGACAAAGCCTTTTTCTCCATCTGAACTTACAGCAAGAGTTGATGCAATACACAGACGTGTTTGCATAAATTCAGACAGGAAAACTTCCGAACAAGTAATAGAATCAGGTCCGTTTGTTCTTGACCTAAAAAGCAGAACAGTCACAAAAGACGGAAAACTTCTTGAACTTACACAGGTTGAATATCAAATACTTGAATTTTTTATGAGCAATAAAAATACTGCACTCGACAGAGACAGTATTCTTAAACATATATGGGGCGAAAGCTATTTCGGAGATGATAAAATAGTTGATGTCAACATAAGAAGAATAAGACTTAAAATAGAAGATGTACCGTCAAGTCCGCAGTATATTCTTACAATATGGGGATTCGGCTATAAGTGGAATGAAAACTAAAAAACACAGAAAAAATAAATTTACAAGCAAATCCATAAGCCGAAGATGGGTTTTAAATCATCTCGGACTTGTGTTTTTAGTACTTGTTATTATAGATGTTGTTGCGATATTTGCACTTAAAAATTATTTTTACAATAATGTAAAGCAGTATCTTTCAACAAAACTTTCTTCCGTAACAACTATTTTGAAAAAATATTCGGAAGATGAAAATATAAACTTTTCAACAGAATTGCAAAATACTGTTGAAAGCTTTTCAGATAAAGACAGAATGGAACTTATGGCGATAGGCAGAGATGGCGAAGTTATTGTTACGTCGTCGGGATTTTCTCCTGAATCAGATGAACGAATGCCTGACTATGAACAGCTTGTTTCAACAGGTGTCGGAACTTGGGTCGGAAAAATTTCAGGCGGTGAAAAAGTAACAGCCGTTTCAGTTGATATATCCGCTTATGGCAGTGAGTACAGCGTTGTTCGAGTGGTTTCTTCAATGACACTTGTTGACAGAAACCTGCGTTCGCTTGCAATTTCAATAATTGCCGTAACAGCAGGAATATTTATGCTTATTGTTCTGACAGGACTTTATTTTATAAATTCAATTCTTAAACCTATCCTTGATATAAACAGAATTGCAAATAAATTTGCAATGGGAAATTTCAAGGAAAAAATAAATGTTACTTCTGAAGATGAAATTGGTCAGCTTGGTTCAGCACTTAACAAAATGGCATCTGCACTTGAAAATGCTGATGCTATGAAAAACGAATTCATATCTTCCGTTTCACACGAACTTAAAACACCGCTTACTGCAATAAAAGGCTGGGCGGAAACTGTCAGCTATGACGATGTTGACAGGGATATGATGAAAAAAGGAATAAGAATTATCATAAGTGAGTCAAACAGACTTTCTGAAATGGTTGAAGAACTTCTTGATTTTTCAAGAATGCAGACAGGTCATTTTTCTCTTTCCTATTCACTTGTTGATGTTCTTGCGGAACTTGAAGATGCTGTTTTGATATATAGCCAAAAGGCTAAAAAAGACCAGATAGAAGTTATATATAAAGCACCTGAAAATCTTCCTCTTATAAATGGTGATAAAAACAGAATAAGACAGGTTTTCATTAATGTTATAGATAATGCAATAAAATATTCAGACCCGAAAGGCTGCGTTACTGTTGAAGCAGGTGCAAGAAACGGAAAAATTGAAGTTGTTGTCAATGATATGGGCTGCGGTGTAAGTGAAGAAGATTTGCCTAAAATTAAAACTAAATTTTACAGAGCGAATCTCACAAGACGTGGTTCGGGTATAGGACTTGCAGTTGCAAATGAAATTATTGAAATGCACAAGGGAACACTCAATATCACAAGCAAGGAGGGCGTTGGTACAACGGTTGTTATATCAATACCTTACGATACAGAAAAATAAGAAAGGCGGATAGTATGAGCAAAGAAAATAAACAGCAGCCGGCAAAAGCTGTTCATAAAACGAAAATCGGCGGTCAGGCACTTGTCGAAGGCGTTATGATGAAAGGTGCTTATAAAGGTGCTATGGCTTGCAGACTCCCTGACGGCACAATGGACGTTGAAATATGGGACGAGAGAAACGGAAAAAATGCTCCATGGTATAAAAAAACACCGCTTATAAGAGGCATTGCAAGTTTTGTTATATCTCTTATTGACGGCTATAAATATACTATGAAGTCGGCTGAAAAACAAATGGTCGATGATGAAGAGGAAGAACTTACTGAAAAACAGAAGAAAAAACTCGAAAAAAAGGAAGCAAAAAGAGCTGCTTCCGGAAAACCTGAGAAAAAAGATGATGACAAAGGTGCATTTTTCACGATACTTATGGTAATATCCTGCATAATTGGTCTTGGATTAGCCGTTGTTCTTTTTATGTGGCTGCCTAAATGGCTTGTTGGATTTATACCTGCAATAAATGACAGACTTGTTTTAAGAAGTCTGTTTGAGGGAATCGTGAAAGTTGCCATTTTTATTCTTTATATGTGGCTTGTCGGATTTATGAAAGACACAAGACGAACATATGAATATCATGGTGCGGAACATAAAACAATTGCCTGCTATGAAGCAAGACTTCCGCTTACAGTTGAGAACGTTAAAAAACAAACACGACTTCATCCAAGATGCGGAACAAGTTTTATATTTATTGTTCTTATAATAAGCATACTTGTTATGTGCCTTGTGCCATTCAGAATAGTATGGCAGAGAGTTTTATGCAGTCTTTGTCTGCTTCCTGTTGTTGTTTCGGTATCTTATGAATTTATAAGATTTGCCGGAAGAAGCGACAGTGTTTTTGCAAAAATTCTTTCATGGCCTGGTCTTCAGCTTCAGAGAATAACAACAAGAGAACCGGACGCATCACAGATTGAATGTGCAATAGCTGCACTCAAGCCGTGTATACCTGAAAATGAGGAAGATGACATATGGGGTTGAAATTAAAAGATATACATCAGACAGTCCGTTCAACACTTAAAAATGCAGGAATAGAAAGTTATGATTTTGAAACGGATATTCTTCTTGAAGAATTTTGCAATGTTACAAAAGAAGAAATAACAGGTATGCCTGAAAAGGAAGTAACGGAAAAACAATACAGAGAAACTCTTGACGCTGCAACAAAGCGAGCAACACATTATCCGCTTCAGTATATAATAAAAACCTGGGACTTTTTCGGAATGCATTTAAAAGTTGGAAAAGGCGTTCTTATTCCAAGACCTGATACGGAAGTTCTTGTTGAACATTGTCTTGACTACCTTAGTCAGTTCGACAGAGTTGGTTACAGAAATATTGTTGACCTTTGCAGCGGTACGGGTTGTATACCGCTTGCAATAGAAGAACAGATGAGAAAAAAGCTGAAAATGAAAGTATATGCAATTGAATACGATGAACAGGCATATTCTTATCTTGTTTCAAATGTTAAAAAACTTAAATCAAAGGTAATTTATAAACAGGATGATGTTCTTTCAGAATCAACAATAAAGGATTATAAAAACATTGATTTAATAGTTTCAAATCCGCCTTATCTTACAAAATCCGATATGATGAAAAGACAGGAAGAAGTGACATATGAACCTTTTATGGCACTTTATGGCGGTGAAGACGGACTTTATTTTTACAGAAAGATAATACATCTATGGAAAAGTGCATTGAAAAAAGATGGAATGCTTGCACTTGAAGTAGGAAAAGACCAGCATAATGCAGTCAGAGATATTTTTCTTGAAAACGGTTATACAGATATTAAATTCAGAAAAGATTATGCAGGCATTATAAGGGTTGTAAGTGCGATAAAAAGGAGTTAATATATGGCAAAAGCATCAGATAAGAAAAAACAGCAGATTGTTATACCTGAAACGGCTGAAGCGAAAAAAGAAGCGTTGAAACGTGCAATTGCACAGATTAAAAAGACATATGGCGAAGGTTCTGTTATGCGTCTTGGCGAGGACAGAGCAATGGAAGTTGATTCAATACCGACAGGTTCAATGCTTCTTGACCTTGCACTTGGCGTTGGCGGTGTTCCTAAGGGAAGAATAGTTGAATTATATGGACCTGAAAGCTCAGGTAAAACAACAGTTGCACTTCATATAATTGCGGAAGCACAGAAAAAAGGCGGCGAAGTTGCGTTTATTGACGTTGAACACGCCCTTGACCCTGTTTATGCAAAGGCACTTGGTGTTGATATAGATAACCTTCTTGTTTCACAGCCTGACAGCGGTGAACAGGCACTTGAAATTGCAGAAATGCTTGTCCGTTCAGGCGGTATTGATGCATTGGTTGTTGACTCGGTTGCGGCACTTACAACAAGAGCCGAAATAGAAGGCGATATGGGCGATGCACACGTTGGACAGCTTGCAAGACTTATGTCACAGGCAATGAGAAAACTTACAGCTATTGTTTCAAAAACAAACTGCGTTGCAATATTCATAAATCAGATAAGAGAAAAAATCGGTGTTATGTATGGAAATCCTGAAACAACACCTGGCGGACGTGCTTTGAAATTCTATTCATCTGTTCGTATGGAAGTAAGAAAAGGTGAAGTTATAAAAAGCGGTTCAGAAATTATAGGTGCAAAAACAAGAGTTAAAATAACAAAAAATAAAGTTGCACCTCCTTTTAAAGAATGCGAATTTGACCTTATTTATGGTAAGGGAATTTCAAGAACAGGCGAAGTTTTAGACCTTGCGGTTAATCTTGATATAATCAAAAAGAGTGGTTCATGGTTTAGTTACGGCGACCAGAAACTTGGTCAGGGAAGAGATAAAGTTAAGGATTTACTTGAAAAAGACCCTGAATTTATGAAAGAAATTGAAGAGAAAATACTTGCTGATAAGGAAAAAACAAAAGAACTCCTTTCAGTTACATCTGATGATGAACCAAGTGCGGAAGCTGGTGCAGAAACTGCTGTTACTGATACAGACCTTGTTATCGAAGCACCTTCAGATGATGAAAATTTTGATGAATTTACACCTGTTGAGTCATAATGAAATTTGAAATAAAATTTGTAAAAAAGGATATATATTCTTTGAAAATAGAGGACGGCAGAGAGTTTGAAATTCATATGGCTGTCCTCGATTCAGACAGTATGTGGACTAAATCCGAAATAGAAGAAGAAACAATTACAAAACTTCTTAAAGATGAGGCTGCATATGTACTTATGGAAAAGGCAAAAAAATTATCCGAATATCGTTCCTATTCAAGAAAAGAATTTTTCAACAAACTTTATAAATATGAACAGGACACCGAAATAAGAAATATGGTTCTTGATAAGTTTGAAGAATATGGAATTATAAATGATGATTCTTATGCGAAAAGATGTGCCGAATATTTCATTAAAACAAAACATTTAAGCCAACGTGAAACAAAAAACAGAATGACCTTTTTAAGAGGTCTTTCAAGCGAAACAGCAGAAAATGTTATTTGTGAATTTGAAGATTCGGATATTGAAAATTTAAACTATCTCATAGAAAAAAAGTATTACAGATACTTTGAAGATTCTGAAGATAAAAAAGAGATATATAAGGGTAAGGCAGCACTTTTAAGGCTTGGTTTTAAGACCTGCGACATTGATAATGCGGTTGAAGATTATTTTTACAGTCTTGAAAGTGAAGAATAAAATAATTTAAAACAGGAGATAATATGTCAGCTAAAGTTAGTATAGTTTCACTTGGTTGTTCAAAAAACCTTGTGGATTCAGAAAGAATGCTTTATAAATGCAGAAGTCACGGTTATGAACTTGTTACAGACCCTGCACAGTCAGATGCGGTTATTGTTAACACCTGCGGATTTATTCAGTCTGCAAAAGAAGAAGCAATAGACACAATTCTGGAGCTTTGTCAGCTTAAAAAAGAAGGTACAATTAAAAAAATCATTCTTACAGGCTGTTTAACAGAAAGATACAGGGAAGAAGTTGCAGATGAATTTCAGGAAGTTGATGCAATAGTCGGATTTTCCGATGAAAAAGACATTGTTGATATTCTCGACAGCGTTATGGGAAATGAAAGAGTTGTTTCATTTGCACCTAAAAATGAAGCTGAACTTGATGGAAAGAGAATACTTACAACTCTTCCGTTTTTTGCATATGTAAAAATATCGGAAGGTTGCAGCAATAATTGTAGTTACTGTGCAATACCTCAGATAAGAGGCAAATACAGAGATGTTCCTTTTGAAAAAATTATCGAAGAAGCAAAATTCTGGGCTGAAAATGGAGTTACTGAAATAACTTTAATTGCACAGGACACAACAAGATATGGCGAACAACTTTACAAGAAAAATCGTTTGCCTGAACTTTTAAAGGAACTTTGTAAAATAGAAAAAATCCACTGGATAAGAGTTTTATATTCATATCCTGAAAGAATAACAGATGAATTTCTTGATGTTATGGCAAGTGAAGAAAAAATTGTTAAGTATCTTGATATGCCTATTCAGCATTCAAACGGCGAAATTTTAAAGAGAATGCACCGTCCGGGAAATACTGAAAAGCTTACCGCTTTAATTAATCACATAAGAGAAAAAATGCCTGATATAACCTTAAGAACAACTCTTATAACAGGTTTCCCTGGTGAAACAGAAGAGCAGTTCAATGAACTTGCTGAATTTGTTAATGATATTAAATTTGACCATCTTGGCTGTTTTGCATATTCACAGGAAGAAGGAACGCAGGCTGCTGAATTCGATGACCAGATAGATGAAGATGTACGCAGTCACAGAAGCGATATAATTATGCAGCAGCAGACCCTTGTCAATGCTGAAAAGCTTGAAAAAATGCAGGATAAAACAGTTGAAGCCGTTATTGAAGGCTTTGATAAATATGCGGAAGTTTATTTTGGAAGAACTAAAGCCGATGCACCTGACATAGATGGAAAAATATTTATTATGAGTGAAAAACCGCTTAAAATGGGCGAATATGTAAATGTACACATAACAGACAGTATGGATTATGACTTAATAGGAGAGGTGGCAGAATAATTATGAATCTTCCTAATAAATTAACTGTTTTAAGAGTTATACTTGTTCCTGTTTTTCTTATTTTTACTTATGTTTCAGCAATACCTTATCATTATATTTTGGCACTTGTTGTTTTTGCAGCAGCTTCAATAACAGATATGCTTGATGGTAAAATTGCAAGAAAACATAATCTTGTAACTAATTTTGGAAAATTCCTCGACCCTCTTGCAGATAAAATACTTGTTATATCGGCACTTATGGCTTTTGTCGATATAAAAGATTACAGACTTAGTGCAATTCCCGTTATAATAATTATCATAAGAGAATTTACTGTTTCGGGTTTAAGACTTGTTACAGCATCTGAAGGCGTGGTTGTTGCGGCAGGAATATGGGGCAAACTGAAAACAGCTTTTACAATGGTTGGAATAGTTGCAGTTCTTTTGTGTCTTTCAATAAGATATGACTTTGCTGTTTCACCTGAAAACTGTGCATGGGACAGCGTTATGCTTGGCTGTAATATTGTTATATGGATAGCGGCTGTACTTACAATAATTTCAGGGGCTGTATATTTAAAAGGCTACTGGAAATATATAAATCCAAAAGAATAAAGAAGGCGTAATTATTTGAGTGTAAAAGAGTATGTAAAAAGATATGTGGTTGCGGCGATAGGGCTTTTTGTTATGGCACTCGGAATATCATTTGTTGTTCGTGCGGGACTTGGTTCTTCACCTATTTCATCAATACCAAATGTTTTGTTTTTGAAGTTTCCGAAATTGTCGCTTGGAACATATGTTTTCTGTATGAACTGTGTTCTGATAATCTTGCAGATAATAATAATGCGAAGAGATTTTCAGATAATTCAGCTTTTGCAGATACCTCTTTCCATAGTATTTAAATATTTTACTGATTTTACATATAATATAACAGGTTTTATACCTGATTCAAATTATTTTATACAGCTGCTTTGTATGTTTATAGGCATAATGATACTTGCACTTGGTGTAAATCTTATGGTTACGGCAAATGTTATAATGAATTCAGGGGAAGCATTTGTTCAGGCTATAGTTTTTAAAACGCACAGAGATTTTGGAAAAACAAAAGTTGTTTTTGATACAACACTTTCACTTATAGCTGTTGTTTTATCGCTTATATTTTTTCATAAATTAAATGGTGTTCGTGAAGGTACAGTTATAGCGGCTGTTGTGACGGGTCTTGTCGTTAAACTTTATGGAAAATTTACTCATCCGCTTGTTGGATTCTTTAAAAAATAAGCGAATGTAAAAACAGGAAAGGCAAAACTTTCCGAGGAAAGCAATATGAAAAAATTTATAAAGAAAGAAACTAAATTCGGCAAATATTTTTATCTTATACCTATTGCGGTTATGGCTTTGACACTTGTCGGAATTGCAATTTTATGGTTTCAGGGAAAACTTACAGCCGAAAATATAATGCATTACACACCTGATAATCTTTTTCTTGCGGCATTACTTATATGTGTTTTGTTTACGCTTAAAGGATTATCTGTGATGTTTCCGGGAACTGTCCTGTATGTGCTTATTGGTATGATATACAGCAATGTTTGGCTTGCTTTGCTTGTTTCAATTGTCGGCACACTTTTTGAAATAGGAATAACCTACTATATGGGACATCTTTGCGGTGAAACAAAATTTGTAAGAAATTTGCAAAAAAAGCCGAAATTTAAGAAACTTTTTGATGCTGAAAGCAAGAACGAAAGAATGCTTGTGTATCTTTCAAGAATCCTTGGACTTCCTTATGATGTTATGGGAATGTTCTGGGGTGCTATGGGGGCAAAATTTCTCCCTTATATGGTTTTTTCCATGCTTGGAAAACTCCCGAAAGTTGTTATTGAAACAGTCGTTGGTACGGCTGTAAACAGCAGATTTTCAAAATCAAGCATAATTTTATTTGTAGTTCTTCTTGTTGTAACTCTTGTTATTACTATTATTTCTAATAAGATTTCAGGGAAGAAAGATAGCAAAGCTACAAATCAATAATTGAAGCCGCCTTTTGGGCGGCGTTTTTTGATTTATGTATAAAACTAAAAATAATCTCTAAATACATAAAAAAATACTGTTTAAAATTGTTCAGGTCTACAAAGTTTTAAAAAACACTTGACAAATTTCGATACATATAATATAATAGTAAAATGTATCATTAGGTTAAAATTCTATCATTATGCAGGGTATTAACGCTTGGAAAATTAAGATTGTGATGATGATTTTTTCAGCTTTGGCTCTCTGTAATGCTTGAAAAAAATAAGGAGGTTTTCAGCCTATGGTGAATGTAACGCCGAAAAAGCAGGGCAAAAACACCAGAATGAATTTTGGTAAAATTCATGAAGTTCTTGAAATGCCGAATCTCATTGAAGTTCAGAAAAATTCTTATAAATGGGTTCGTGAGGAAGGTCTGAAAGAGGTTTTCCGTGATGCAGATCCTATAACAGATTATAACGGAACTCTTCAGCTTAAATTTACAGACTACAGAATCGACTCTAAACCAAAATATACTATTGCTGAATGTAAGGAAAAGGATGCTACATATGCTGCTCCGCTTCACGTTTCAGCTGCTCTCTGGAATAAAGAGACAGGTGAAGTTAAGGAAAGCGAAATCTATATGGGCGATTTCCCTCTTATGACAGACAGCGGTACATTTGTGATAAATGGTGCGGAACGTGTTATAGTATCACAGCTTGTACGTTCACCGGGTGTTTATTATGCAGCTGAAAAGGACAAGACAGGTAAGGACCTTTTCTCAACAACTGTTATTCCTAACAGAGGTGCATGGATTGAATACGAAATGGATTCAAATGACGTTATCTATGTTCGTATTGATAAAAACAGAAAACTCCCTTTAACAACATTTATCCGTGCTTTAGGCATTGGTACTGATGAAGAAATATATGAAAAGTTTGGCGAAGATGAAAGACTTAGCCAGACTATTACAAAAGATATAACAAAGAGTGTTGAAGAAGGTCTTATTGAAGTATATAAGAAGCTTCGTCCTGGTGAACCGCCTACGGTTGACAGTGCACAGACACACATTTCAAATCTTTTCTTCGATCCGCACAGATATGAACTCTGTCGTTTCGGTAGATATAAATATAATAAGAAGCTTGGTATCGCTCAGCGTCTTACAGGTCACAAACTTTCACGTGATGTCGTTGACGAAACAACAGGCGAAATACTTGCAGAAGCAGGCACATCTTGCACAAAGGAAATTGCCAACAAGATTCAGCAGGCAGGCGTTATGGTTGCATATGTTACTGTTGAAGCAAGAGAATTCTATCTCAACGAAAAGGGCGAAAGCCAGTTCAGAACAGTTGAGAAAGAAGTTAAAATAATTGGTAACGGTATGGTTGACATCAAGGGTTATATTGACTTTGATGTTGAAAAATACGGCGTTAATGAACTTGTTTCATTTAAAGTGTTAAAGCAGATAATGGATGAAACAGAAGGCGACAGAGAAGCACTTGAAAAGGAGATCAAGAAGCGTGCAGAAGAACTCGTTCCAAAGCATATTACTCTTGATGATATTTTCGCAACAATAAGCTATTATCTTAACCTTTGTTCTGGCGTTGGTAATGTTGATGATATTGACCATCTCGGCAACCGTCGTATAAGAAGTGTCGGTGAACTTTTACAGAATCAGTTTAGAATCGGTTACTCACGTATGGAAAGAGTTATCCGTGAAAGAATGAATACTCAGTCACAGGAAACTGACATAATCACACCACAGAGTCTTGTTAACATAAGACCTATTACAGCTGCAATCAGAGAATTTTTCGGTTCATCACCACTTTCACAGTTCATGGATCAGAATAACCCTCTTGCAGAACTTACACATAAAAGACGTCTTTCAGCCCTCGGTCCTGGCGGTCTTTCAAGAGACAGAGCCGGATTTGAAGTTCGTGACGTTCATTATACACATTACGGCAGAATGTGTCCTATTGAAACGCCTGAAGGTCCTAATATCGGACTTATCTCATACCTTGCAACATTTGCTAAAATCAACAAATATGGCTTTATAGAAGCTCCTTACAGAAGGGTAGACAAGGCAACAGGTGTTGTTACAGATGAAGTTGTTTATATGACAGCTGACGTTGAAGATAATTACGTTGTTGCACAGGCGAACGAACCACTTACTCCTGAAGGAAAGTTTGCACGTCCAAGAGTAAACGGCAGATACCAGGAAAAAATTCTTGAAATTGAACCTGAAAAGGTTGATTTTATGGATATTTCACCTAAGATGGTTGTGTCTGTTGCCACAGCAATGATTCCATTCCTTGAAAACGATGATGCTAACCGTGCTCTTATGGGTGCGAACATGCAGCGTCAGGCAGTTCCGCTTCTTAAAACAGAACGTCCTTTCGTTGGTACAGGTATGGAATATAAGGCAGCCGTTGACTCAGGTGTTTGCGTACTTGCTGAAAAAGACGGTACAATAACATATGTTGATGGTGACAAGATAGTTCTTACAGATACAGAAGGTGTTGAACATAAATATGAACTTACAAAGTTCAAGCGTTCAAACCAGGGTACATGTATAAATCAGAGACCTATTGTTTCAGTAGGCGATGAAGTTAAGGCAGGCGAAGTTCTTGCTGACGGTCCTGCAACAGCAGACGGTGAAATTTCGCTTGGTAAAAACGCACTCATCGGATTTATGACATGGGAAGGTTATAACTACGAAGATGCCGTTCTTCTTAATGAAAGACTCGTTCGTGAAGATGTATTTACATCAGTTCATATTGAAGAATACGACATTGAATGCCGTGATACAAAGCTCGGACCTGAAGAAATAACAAGAGATATTCCAAACGTTGGTGAAGATGCTCTTAAGGACCTCGACAAAGACGGTATTATTCGTGTCGGTGCTGAAGTTCATTCAGGCGATATTCTTGTTGGTAAGGTAACACCTAAGGGTGAAACTGAACTTACAGCAGAAGAAAGACTTCTCCGTGCTATTTTCGGCGAAAAGGCAAGAGAAGTAAGAGATAATTCACTTCGTGTTCCACACGGTGAAGCAGGTATCATTGTTGATGTAAAACAGTTTACAAGAGAAAACTGTGATGAACTTGCTCCTGGTGTAAATAAACTTGTAAGATGTTATATCGCACAGAAGAGAAAGATTTCTGTCGGCGATAAAATGGCTGGTCGTCATGGTAACAAGGGTGTCGTTTCAAGAATACTCCCTGAAGAAGATATGCCGTTCCTCGAAGACGGTACACCTCTTGATATCTGTCTTAACCCTCTCGGCGTACCTTCACGTATGAACATCGGACAGGTTCTTGAAGTTCATCTTGGTATGGCTGCAAAGGCTCTCGGCTGGCATATTATGACACCTGTATTTGATGGTGCTCACGAAGAAGACATAAGAGAAGCATTCAAGCAGGCAGCTGAAAATAATAAGGGCCACGAAGATGATCCGTTTGAACTCAAGGCAATGGATAAGGTAATAAATCCAAAGCGTCTTACATTTAAAGATGACTGTAAGTTTGATGTTTACGACGGAAGAACAGGTGAAAAGTTTGATAACCGTGTAACAGTTGGTTATATGTATTACCTTAAACTCCACCACCTTGTTGATGATAAAATTCACGCAAGAAGCGTTGGTCCTTACTCTCTCGTTACACAGCAGCCTCTCGGCGGTAAGGCACAGTTTGGCGGACAGCGTTTTGGTGAAATGGAAGTTTGGGCTCTTGAAGCTTATGGTGCAGCTTATACACTTCAGGAAATCCTTACTGTTAAGTCAGATGATACAATCGGACGTGTAAACACATATGAAGCTATTGTAAAGGGTCAGAATGTTCCAAGTCCTGGCGTGCCAGAATCATTCAAGGTACTTGTTAAGGAACTTCAGTCACTCGGTCTTGATATTAAGGTTCTTGATGCAAATCACGAAGAAATTGATTTGAAGCAGAACTTTGAAGAAGACAGTTCATACACACCACCTGTTTCAGACTACAATGAAGGCGATGAACCTGAAAATCCTGAAGAATACAAGAGTGATTACGACAACGATTATGACCGTGACAGTGAATATGATGCATACTACGATACAGATGCGGATTTTGACAGCGATCCATATGATATTTCACTTGACAACGTTAAAGATATTGAAGATGACAACAGTCTTTTATAATAAAAATTTAAAATAAAATACAGCACAAGGCAGGGTTTCTGCCTTGTGTATAACATAAATTAACAGGAGGAAACGGTTTGGAATTTAATACTTTTGACTCTATAAAAATTGGTCTTGCCTCTCCGGAACAGATTCGAAGCTGGTCATATGGGGCAGTAGAACGTCCTGAAACCATAAATTACAGAACACAGAAGCCTGAACGTGACGGCTTGTTCTGCGAAAGAATATTCGGACCTACAAAAGACTGGGAATGTCACTGCGGAAAATTCAAAAAAATCCGTTTTAAAGGTAAAATATGCGACAGATGCGGTGTTGAAGTTACACGTGCCAAAGTTCGTCGTGAACGTATGGGACACATTGAACTCGCTGCTCCTGTTTCTCATATATGGTACTTCAAAGGCACACCTTCAAGAATTGGTCAGGTGCTTGAAGTTCCACAGAAAAAACTTGAAGAAGTTTTATATTTTATAAAATATATAGTTGTTGACCCGGGTGAAACAGACCTTTTCAAAAAGCAGATAATCGATGAAAATACATATTCTGCTTGCATTGAAAAATATGGTGTTGGCAGTTTTAAGGCAATGATGGGTGCTGAAGCAATTAAGCTTCTTCTTCAGGAATATGACCCTGAAAGATTTGATACATTCAAAAACAGACTCATTTCGGAAGGTAAAATCAGCATAGGCAAGAGTGAAGTTTCATGCTTTAAGTCACCGGCTGAATGTGAATGTGAAGAATGCCAGCAGTTTAAGGCTCTTGAAAATGTTGAATTTGTTAATAACCTTGAACTTGCAGCCCGTGACCTTAAAGAAGAACTTCGTGACCTTGATTCAGGTCAGAAGAGAATCAAGCTTTTAAAAAGACTTGAAATAATTGAAGCATTCAGAAATTCAGGAAACAAACCTGAATGGATGGTACTCGACGTTGTACCTGTTATACCTCCTGATTTAAGACCTATGGTTATGCTTGACGGCGGACGTTACGCAACAAGTGACCTTAACGATCTTTACAGAAGAGTTATAAACAGAAACAACCGTCTTGCAAAGATGCTTGAACTTCACGCTCCTGACATTATCGTAAGAAACGAAAAGAGAATGCTTCAGGAAGCAGTTGATGCACTTATAGATAACGGCCGTCATGGCAGACCTGTTACAGGTCCGAATAACAGAGCATTAAAGTCACTTTCAGATATGCTTAAAGGTAAGCAGGGACGTTTCCGTCAGAATCTTCTCGGTAAGCGTGTTGACTATTCAGGACGTTCTGTTATTGTCGTAGGTCCTGAACTTAAAATGTACCAGTGCGGTCTTCCTAAGGAAATGGCACTTGAACTTTTCAAGCCATTCGTTCTTAAAAGACTTGTTGATACAAAGGTACAGGCAAATATAAAGAGTGCAAAGAAGATGGTTGAAAGAGCAACAGCAGGTGTTTGGGATGCTCTTGAAAATGTAATTCAGGATCATGCAGTTCTTTTGAACCGTGCCCCTACACTTCACAGACTTGGTATTCAGGCGTTTGAACCTGTACTTGTTGAAGGTCGTGCCTTAAAACTTCATCCGCTCGCTTGCGGTGCGTTCAATGCCGACTTCGATGGTGACCAGATGGCTGTACATCTTCCGCTTTCAGCAGAAGCACAGGCGGAAGCAAGATTCCTTATGCTTGGTGCAAACAATCTTCTTAAACCGTCAGACGGTAGCCCTGTTGCCGTTCCTTCACAGGATATGGTACTTGGTTCTTACTATCTTACACTTGAAAAAGATGATGAACCTGGTAAGGGTAAATTCTTCAGAGATGTCAACGAAGCATATATGGCATATCAGGAAGGCGATGTCGGACTTCACGCTCCTATCCATGTAAGAATTACAAAGGATATTGGAGGAAAGAAAGTTTCAAAGATAATCGACTGTACAATTGGCCGTCTTATCTTCAACGAAAATATTCCACAGAACCTTGGTTATGTAGACAGAACAAACTCAGAAAAGCAGTTTGACCTTGAAGTTTCATTCCTCGTTGGCAAGAAACAGATTTCAGACATCATTGAAAGATGTATTAAAGCACACGGCACAACAACAACATCAGAAGTGCTTGATAAAATAAAAGCTACAGGCTTTAAATATTCAACAAAATCAGCTATTACAGTTGCTGTTTGCGATGCAACTATTCCTAAGGAAAAGAAAGAACTTCTTAAAGAAGCTGATGCAAAGGTTGAAGAAGTTACAATGGAATATGATTACGGTTATATTTCAGAACAGGAAAAATCAAAGAGAGTTATCTCTATCTGGAACGATACAACTAATGAAGTTACAGAAGCACTTAAAAAGGGTCTTGACAGATACAATCCTATTTGGATGATGGCTGACTCAGGTGCCCGTGGTTCTATTTCACAGATTCGTCAGCTCGCAGGTATGCGTGGACTTATCGCCAACACATCAGGTACAACAATCGAAATTCCTATTCGTTCAAACTACCGTGAAGGTCTTAATATCCTCGAATACTTTATTTCATCAAGAGGTGCGAGAAAAGGTCTTGCCGATACAGCTTTACGTACAGCGAACTCTGGTTACCTTACACGTCGTCTTGTTGATGTTGCTCAGGAAGTTATCGTTCACGAAGAAGACTGCGGAACAACAGACGGTATCGAAATTTCAGAAATCCACAACGGAAGCGAAATAATCGAACCATTCAAGGAACGTCTTATAGGCAGATTCTTAACAGAAGACCTCAGAGATAAAACAACAGGCGAACTCATTCACTCACACAACAAGATTATAAATGCACAGGATGCACAGAAGATTATTGATGCAGGTGTTGAAAAAATCAAGATCAGATCAGTTCTCCAGTGTAAGTGTGCAAAGGGTGTTTGTGCTAAGTGTTATGGTTCAAACCTTACAAATAACAATATGGTAACAGTTGGTGAAGCAGTTGGTGTTATCGCTGCTCAGTCAATTGGTGAACCTGGTACACAGCTTACAATGCGTACATTCCATACAGGTGGTGTCGCATCAGCAGAAGCACAGGATATTACACAGGGTCTTCCTCGAGTTGAAGAACTCTTTGAAAGCCGTCATCTGAAGAATGCAGCTATTATGTCTAAGATAGATGGTATAGTCCATATCGAAGAAGTAAAGACAATGAAAACTGTTTACGTTACAAATCAGGAAACAGGTGTCAGTGAAGAGTATCCGATCCACTACAACTACAAGCTTTGCGTTAAGGAAGGCGACGAAGTTAAGGTCGGTGACAGACTCACAGAAGGTAACCTTTATCCTGGAGATATTCTCAACATTCTCGGTGTTGAAGCCGTTCAGGACTACATTATCAGTGAAGTTCAGAAGGTTTACCGTTTACAGGGTGTTGATATTAACGATAAGCACATTGAAGTTATTGTAAGACAGATGCTCCGCAAGGTTAAGATAGAAGATCCGGGCAGCAGTTATCAGCTTCCTGGTTCACTTGTTGAAAAGAAAGATGTTTACGCTATTAATAAGGAACTCCAGGAAAGACAGGAGAATGGCGAAGAAAACATCAGACTTATTACAACAGTCCCTGTTCTTCAGGGTATCACAAAGGCATCATCAAGCTCAGAAAGCTTCCTTTCAGCAGCTTCATTCCAGGAAACAACAAGAGCACTTACAGATGCAGCCATCAGAGGCAAGTCTGACCATCTTGTTGGTCTTAAAGAAAACGTTATTATTGGTAAACTTATACCGGCAGGTACAGGTGTTGACAAGTATAATAATGTTCAGATTGTTAAGACAGAAACTCCTGTTCAGCATAATATAACTCCGGTTACACAGATGCCACAGATATAATTAAGCTTTTTACATTTAATCATCACATATCGTGATTTATCATCACGGAAAAGACTCGGACGTTTGTCCGAGTCTTTTTTATCATTATGCGGAAAATTTTTCAATAAATTCCAAAACATTTTCTTTAAGAGTGGAACGTGTTGATTGCCACAATGTTTCGCCGTTTAAATTATCGGCTTCTGTTAAAAAAAGCAGACAGGCGTCGCATTGTTCCCATTTATAGAGGAGATATTTCTTTTTACTATTGGAAAAATAGTATTCTCCATCTGTTTTTAGGGATTCAAGGATTTTTTCTTTGCTGAAAATAATATTATTGTCAATCATTTTTTATTCTTTTCAAGCCAGTGTGCAGCATATGAACAAGTTGCAGTGGCTTTTCCGCCTTTATTTTCAATTTCTGAAACGGCAGCTTCAACAAGTTTTCCTGCAATTCCCTGACCTCTTAAAGAGTCATCAACAAAAGTATGGTCGATGCAGAAAACATTTTTTTCAGTTTCGGGAAAAGTTATTTCAGCGATTACTTTTCCGTTTTCGTCTGTTTTGTAAATGCGGTTTTTTTCTTTTATAAATTCCATATAAAAAACTCCTTTTCTATATTATTGCTTTCTGTAAGTTAATTATACTATAATCATAGGAATTTGTCAACTTTAAGAATGAGAAATTAGGAATGAGGAGTGAGGAAGTGTGGTGTCAGCTGTCGCTGACAGATTTTAAACCCCTCCACCGTCTCCGACGGTTCCCCTCCCCTTTCAAGGGAGGCTATAAATAGGAATTTTTTTATAAAACTTGCAAGGATTAATAAAGGCTCCCCTGAAAGGGGAGCTGGCAAGCCGTAAGGCTTGACTGAGGGGTAGAAACGCACAAAGAAAAATTGCCCCTGGCAGGGGCTTTAACCATAAAATTACCCTTACATTTTTAATAACGTGGGGTGACTTGGCTGCAGCGACACGCTGCTTCCTCATTAATCAAATATTACAAAAACAGAATGATGTTTTTGTGCAGACTTAACAGTATCTTTTCTGAAAATATAAAAATAAATTTTTTATTGTGTAAATAACTATTTTTCAGATTAAAAATTTAACTATATATGGTATTGACAAAACACAGTAAATATTGTAAAATAGAATAAAGAAAATTTCTTTTTGTTATTTTGAAAGGAGTTATAAAAATGCCAAATGTATTATTAGCAGGCGGTGCAGGATATATCGGTTCTCACACAGCCGTTGAATTGCTTGAATCAGGTTACGATGTTATTGTTGCCGACAACTACTCAAACAGTTGTCCTGAATCGATAAAAAGAGTTGAAAAGATAACAGGAAAAAGTGTTAAATCATATGAAGTTGATGTAAAGGACGTTGAAAAGCTTTCAGTTATATTTGAAGAAAATAAAATTGATGCAGTTATTCACTTTGCAGGTCTTAAAGCTGTTGGTGAATCAGTTGAAAAACCTGTCCTTTACTACAGAAACAACATAGATACAACTCTTGCACTTCTTGAATGTATGAAAAAGTATGATGTTAAAAATATAATTTTCTCATCAAGTGCGACTGTTTACGGAGAAGAAAATCCTGTTCCATATACTGAAGAAATGAAGCGTGGAACTTGTACAAATCCATATGGCTGGACTAAAGTTATGATGGAACAGATATTTGAAGATGCTGCAAAGGCAGATAATGAAATGTCGGTTGTTCTTTTAAGATATTTTAATCCTATCGGGGCACACGAATCAGGCTTAATTGGTGAAGACCCGCAGGGTATTCCTAATAATCTTATGCCTTATGTTGCACAGGTTGCAGTCGGCAGACGTGATCATCTGACTATTTTCGGAAATGATTATCCGACACCTGACGGAACTTGCAGACGTGACTATATACACGTTGTAGACCTTGCTAAGGGACACGTTAAGGCTATTGACTATGTTCTTAAACATAAAGGCGTTGAGGTGTTTAACCTTGGTACAGGCACACCATACAGCGTTACAGAGATAGTTGAAACATTCCAGAAAGCAAACGGAATAACTATTAAATATGAATATGGTGCAAGACGTGCAGGAGATCTTCCTGAAAGTTATGCAAATGCTGATAAGGCACTTAAAGTTCTTGGCTGGAAAACAGAAAAGAACCTTGAAGATATGTGCCGAGATCTTTGGAGATGGCAGTCAAAGAATCCTATGGGATACAAAGGCTGAAATAAAGAAATATAGAAATAAAAAAAGCTGTCCGTTTTTGCGGACCGCTTTTTTGTGTTTTAAAAATGAAGAGGAGGCCACAAAGTGGCAAGTAAATCAAACAGTATAGATATGGTAAACGGACCGCTTGTAGGTAAAATAATTAAATTTGCAATGCCGATTGCTGCAAGTACAATTTTGCAGCAGCTTTTTAACTCTGCCGATGTTGCAGTTGCAGGACATTTTGTAGGAAGCAATGCACTTGCAGCTGTAGGAAGTAATTCAGCGGTTATTTCAATGTTTGTAACATTGATAACAGGTTTGTCTGTTGGTGCAAATGTTATAATAGCGAAATTTATAGGTGAAAACAGAAAAGATAAAATAAGTAATGCAGTACACACATCTTTTTCTTTTTCAATTCTTTGTGGATTGTTTTTGCTTCTTGTGGGAATGATTATTTCAAGACCTGTGCTTGAACTTATTTCAACGCCGGCTAATGTTCTTGATTCGGCTGTTTTATATTTAAGAATATATTTTGTCGGAATACCTTTTATAGTAATATATAATTTCTGTTCATCTATGCTGAGAAGTATAGGTGATACCAAACGACCGCTTTATTGTCTGATTTTTTCGGGAATCATAAATGTTGCATTGAATTTATTTTTTGTTATAGTGCTTAAAATGGGAGTCTCAGGTGTTGCCCTTGCAACAGTACTTTCAAATGTATTCAGTACAATTCTTGTAGTTGTATTTCTTGTCAGAGAAAAAAGTGAACTTAAACTTGATTTCAAAAAACTTAACCTTGATAAAACTGTTTTAAAGCAGATAATAGTTATAGGTTTGCCGGCAGGAATACAGGGAATGGTATTTTCAGTTTCAAATGTCTGCATACAGTCAGGAATAAATTCATTTGGTTCAGATGCAGTAGCAGGTTCATCAACAGGACTTAATTTTGAATATTTCACATATTATATTGCAAATGCATTCAGTCAGGCGGCTGTAACTTTTACAAGTCAGAATTATGGTGCAGGAAAAATAGACAGATGTCAAAAGACTTGTCATATATGCTGGGCTGAAGGAATGGTATTTACTGCAATTTTATCTTTGATATTTGTCGTTAAAATAGATTGGTGGGTTATGATATATACAAGTGACCCTGCCGTTGCAGAGTATGCAAAGATAAGAATGATGCATGTTATGATACTTGAATTTATGACTTGCATTTATGAAGTCCCTTGTTCAGTTATGCGAGGTCTGGGACGTTCTTTAACCCCGTCAATACTTACTGTAATAGGTTCATGCGGTTTCAGAATATTATGGCTTTACACTGTTTTCAAAAAGGTACATACTTTCGATATGCTTATGAGTGTATATCCTGTTTCATGGATATTTACAATGTCAATGGTGCTTACAGCTTACTTTATCATAATAAGAAAAGAAAAAAGAAATATGAAAATTTCATCACCGCTTTAAATATTTTTGTAAATAAGTTGATTTGCAGAAAAACATATGATATAATAAAATAAAAAGAGGTTTATGGAATGAATCAGAATAAAATAATAAAACTCAAGCTTGATGTTATATTTAAAGCAATGTTCGGAACACAGGAAAACGAGGAAGTCCTTGCAAATTTTCTGTCAAAACTTCTTGAAATACCAAGAGAGTCGATTAAAAAAATAATAATGGATAATGTTGAACTTATCCCCGAAAATTTTGCAGATAAATTCAGCCGTGTTGATTTGAAAATGCAGGTTGATGACAAGATAGTAAACGTTGAACTTCAAGTAAATAATGAACCTGATTTTACAGAAAGAACGCTTTATTATTGGTCAAAAATTTATAGCAGTGAACTAAAAAGCGGAGAACCATATAAAAAATTAAGAGAAACTATATGCATAAATATAGTTAATTTCAACATTTTCGATTGTCCTGAATATCATTCAAATTTTAAAATAATGGAAAAAACAAGACACGAAGTTTTAACAAACAAATTCGGAATACATTTTTTTGAACTTAAAAAAATCGGGAAAAATCCCGATAAAAACAATCCTATGCAGCTGTGGTTACAGCTTGTAAATGCTGAAACGGAGGAGGAACTTGATATGCTTGAAAATACAAATGTGCAGGAAATCAATCAGGCGATAGTAGTTTTGAGAAAACTTAATGCAGATGAAAAAATGCGATATCTTGCAGATATGCGTGAAATGGCTCTTCATGATGAGGCTTCAGCTATGCTTGGCTCAAGGGAAGAAGGTATTGAGATAGGCAGAGAAAAAGGCAGGATTGAAGGGCGAGCAGAAATTATTGCCAAGATGCGAAAAAAAGGAATGTCGGATGAAATGATAGACGAGATTTTAAATTCTTGATTTGTGTAGAAAATTATTTTTAATATTACCTTTATTTTACACAAATTATATTGACATTTTTAAGTTGTATGTTATAATTATCTGCGGGAGAGAAATCTCCCGCTTAATTATTTAAAACATAAGGAGATAAAAATGAATATCAAAAAAACAACAGCAATATTTGCAAGTACAGTTTTAGTTTTAGGTTTTGCAGTTGGAAATTGTTTTATTTCAACAAAAATTCAAACAGCAGATGCAGCAGAACCTAAAGTTGTAGATGCATATGTAAATTACGGAAATGGTGAATTTACATATACTGTTTATAGTGATAATCACATTGAAATTTGTAATGGGAGTAAGTCAAAAACAATCTCAGAATTGACAATTCCCGCAAAAATAGATGGTAAAACGGTTACTGAAATAGATTGGTATGCGTTCAGTGAAAATAAAAATTTAACTGAAGTGACATTGCCAAATACACTTGTTGATATAGGAACAGGTGCATTTCAGGAATGCACAGCTTTAAAAAGCATCAAGATACCTGATTCTGTTCAAACTATAGGAGATTATGCTTTTATGGGAGATGTTGCTTTACGAGATGTATCAGTTTCAAAAAAATTTGCAAATGCAGGAGATTCAATATTTTCAAAATGTATAGCTTTAGAAACGGTTGAAATATCAGATGGTGCAACAGTTATAGGTGAAAGTATGTTCAGTGATTGCAGAAGTCTTACGAAAGTAACTGTTCCGGATTCAGTTAAAACAATAGGCAAATACGCTTTTGACGGCTGTGGAAAAATTGAAAGCATAAATATTCCCAAAACACTTTCTATGATAAATGAAAGTACTTTTAGAAATTGTAAATCATTAAAAAGTATAACAATTCCTGAAACGGTAATGGGTATAGAAGAAAATGCTTTTATGGGATGTTCACTTATTGAAAATGTTAATATTCCTAAGTCGGTTTCTGAAATAGGATATGGTGCTTTTGGTGACTGTGCAAATCTTAAAAGCATAACAATCAACAACCCCTCATGTGATATATACAGTCTTTCAAGCACGATATGTAATGCTGTGGTAAATTATGAGTCAAAATATAATGGACTTGTTGTATATGGCTACAGAGGTTCGACAGCTCAGAAATGGGTGGAAAATTATTACTATGAAAAAGGTTTGAGTTTTTCAGCGTTGGACGGATTATTTGGTGATGTTAATAACGATAATAAAGTTGATTCAAAAGATGCCGTTTTAATTCTTAAATCGTATGCTGAAAATTTAGCAGGAGTAAAAACTGATATTGATAAATCTGTTGCAGATGTGAATGGTGATGGAAATGTTGATTCAAAAGATGCGGTAATTGTTTTGAAATATTATGCGGAAACATTAACAGGTTTCAGCGGAGGAATAGAATCATATCTTAAAAAATAAACAAAAAATCTCTCTTAAAAAAGAGAGATTTTTTATGTTAAATTATAAATACAAACACAAAGACCTGTCAATTAAGACAGGTCTTTGTGCAAATATGATATAGGGATTATTGGGGATTTCGTTCTTTAACACTTTTCGGGAGAGTTAAAGAACATTATGAAATTAAAAAAATATATTAGGGGGTTACTCTTCTTTCGAAGAGTATGGTTATATTATAATTGACTTATGTGATAATTATGTGATAATCAATTGAAAAAATGCAAAAATTCAATCAAAAAAACCGTTGACAAATGTCGAAATATGTAAAACGATGTTACCTTTTGATTTTAAACCAGAATGTGCTGCCTACACCAACAGTACTTCTTACTCCAAAACTGTAATCATGCATCTGTAGAATTGCCTTTACAATTGAAAGACCAAGACCAGTACCAACAACTTCACGCTTGTGATTTTCACTTCTGTAGTATCTGTCAAAGATAAGATTAATCTTATCTTTTTCAATACCATCGCCAGTATCTTCAACTTCAATAAGAACGCAGTCATCGCAGATTATTTCTCTTATGAAAACTTTTCTGTCTTTTGCTGTGTAGTTTATTGCGTTATTGATAAGGTTACATATAACACGTTCTATTTTTCCCTCATCGCAGGAAACAATACAAGACGGTTGTTTTTCAAAATATATTGTGTAGTTGCTTGTTTTTGAGTGTTCAAGGTATCTCTTATAGATGGAATTCATTTTTTCAGAAATATCCATTTCAGAAATTTCAAGTTTCTGACTGCCGCTTTCAAGTTTTGAAAGGTCGAGCATATCATTAACAAGAGCTGTTAAACGGTCTGTTTCATCAATTATTATCTGGAGATGCTTTGCACGTTTTTCAGGGTTGTCACCCGAAAGGTCACGAATCATTTCAGCATATGCTTTAAGCATTGTTAAAGGCGTTCTGAGGTCGTGAGAAGTGTTTGCAATAAGGTCACGCTGCATCATTTCAACCTTTTGAATCTCGTGTTCAGCAAAGGTAAGGGTTTCAGCAAGCTTGTCAACTTCGCTGTAGCCTCCGCCTGTGAAAACTGTGTTGTAGTCGCCGTGTGCAAGCCGTTCGGCAGATTTTGTTATCCTTGTTATAGGATTAGCTATGTAATTTGATATGTAGCTTGAGAAAAAGAGTGCTATAATGAGAAGTATTGAAATGATATATAAAGTCTGCGACTTGATTATATCAATAAACGACTCAACAGGTGCAAGCGGAACATCAAGGAGAAGATACCCCTCGGGATTATCCTTGTTACCTATAATTGTTCCATATATAATAACTTTTGATTGAATGTTGTTATTATATATTTTCATAAGGAGTTTTCCGTCTTTTGAAGCACGTATTTTATCAAGTAAAATAAAAAGCTCAACTTTACCGCCGTGTATTGCACAGTTACCGTTCATAACATCAGCACTTGCTTTTGTGTAGCCTGTGTTATCAAGAAGTGCAACGCACATATTATTGCTTACGGCAAATCTTTCTATTTCCTCAACATAATCAGATGAATTTTCATAGCAGGAAATTATCTGTTTAGAAGCTTTTTTTGTTTGAGATATTTTAAAAGCAGGATAGAAACTTTGCAGAAAAACTATCTGCAAAAGCCACATAAGCACAAAAACTATGCCTGTAAATATCATAAACAAAGCCCATATTTTAAATCTTATCGAAAAATTGCTTTTTTTAGCAGAATTAAACGTCAAATTTATATCCCATTCCTCTCAATGTGACTATGTATTTTCTATACTCACCAAGGCTGTTTCTAAGCATTTTAATATGGGTGTCAACAGTTCTGTCATCGCCAAAGAAATCATAACCCCATACTTCTTCAAGGAGTTTATCTCTTGTAAGTGCAATGCCTTTATTTTTAACAAGATAGAAAAGCAGTTCGTATTCTTTAGGTGTCATTGAGGCACGTTCACCATTTACATAAACTTCTCTTCCTGCAACATCTATTTTAAGACCTCCAAATTCAATTACATTTCCAAGTTCGCCGTCCTGTTTGTTTGTTGCGGAAGATGCATTATGTCTTGAAAGTACAGCCTTTACTCTTGCCATAAGTTCTTTAGGTGAAAATGGTTTTGTAACATAATCATCAATACCGATTTCAAAACCAAAAAGTTTGTCATACTCTTCACCTCTTGCAGAAAGCATAATAACCGGTATATCCTTGGTTTTCTTTATTTCCTTAACAGCTGAATAACCATCAAGTCTTGGCATCATAACGTCCATTATAATAAGGTCGTAATTTTCTTCACGGCACTTTTTAACGGCTTCCATACCATTTTCCGCTTCATCAACTTCATAGTCATCAAATTCAGCATATTCCCTTACAACGTTTCTTATATTAGCTTCATCATCAACAACAAGTATTCTTGACATTTTATAATCCTCCTGTTATTATATATTTGTTATATAAGTAATTACCTGTAGTAATTCTACTATTTATATTATAGCACATTTTTTTGTGCTTGTGTGGTAATTTAATGAAAATTAAAAAAAAAATTAAGACTTGAAACTTTTCAATATATTTTTGACTCTAATATACAGAATCGAAAAACGATTCAAAAAACTACACGCATGCATAATTCAGTTCAAAAGAGGGTGATAAAAAAATTTTGAAAAGCTGAAACTTTTCAGGAGTTTTAAAACTCTAATATATAGAACAATCGATTGTTTTTAATTGTGGTAAATAAAGTTTCGGAGGTGATTTGATGAGTATTATTGAAAAGGCTGCAAAAGGCGACAGCGAGGCTTTTATTGAACTTATGGAACAGGAAAAAGGGAATCTTTATAAAACATCAAGGGCGATATTAAAAAACGACTGGGACAGTGCTGATGCGGTTTCGGAAACAATACTTATCTGCTGGAAAAGCATTTCAAAACTGAAAAATGAAAAATATTTCAGAACGTGGCTGACAAGAATATGCATAAACTGCTGCAAGCAGATAATAAGGAAAAATAAAGGTTTGGTTTATGTTGATGATTACACAGGAATTGAACCTTCATATGAAGATAAAAGACCTGATGAAAAATTAATTCCGCAGCTTGCAAAAAAATACAAAATAGTTTGTGATATGTATTATAATGCAGGTTACAGCATAAAAGAAATTGCAGAGATTCTTGATATGAATGAAAACACCGTTAAAACAAGGCTTTCAAGAGGTAGAGAACAGTTAAAAAAAATTTATCTTGAAAAGGAGGAAGCTTTATGCCAGAAATGAACAGAAACGGAAAAATTCCTGATATAGTTGAGAAAAAAATACAGGAAGCATATAGTCAGATAAGAGAGGAAAGCAAAGTTATGAAAAAAGAAGAAAGCAAAAATATGAATAATGAAAGAAAAGTAAGAAAAACAGTAAGACCAAGAATAATAATTGCATCTTGTGCAGCGGTTGCAGCTGCGGCAGTATGTGTAACAGCAACAGTTCCGGCATTTGCAAACAATATACCGTTTTTTAAACGTGCATATGAAGTTGTAACAGGAAATTACCAGAAAAATCCGATAGAGAAAAATGACCTTTCAAAATATTCTGCGACGATTAATGCAGAGTCAACAGGAAAAAATGCAGATATAACAATGCAGAGTGCATATTTTGACGGAGAAAATGTTTCACTTGAATTTGTGCTTGTTCCTGAAAGTGACATTTTAAAAAATAATGTTACAAACGTTGAAGCGAATATAAAAGCCGATATTGACGGCAATAAACTTTATCTTGATGAATACAGAAAAGATATTCAGACAGATTCAGAGTTAATTGGATTTACAAAAGCAGATGACGGCAATTTTTATGCAACAGTTTACTATACAGCAAGTGATTCAAAATATGAAACATCAAAAGAATATGGATTGAATGTTGAAATTTCAGATATTTATGGAACAAATAATTTAAAACAAAATTGGGTTCCGGCTGATTCAAATGCTGAATATATGTCTTATGACTACTGCATAGCAGGCGGTTATGAACCTGAAAAAACTGAGACTTTAAGCGATAAATTCACATTCAACGAAAATATCACAGCAAAAAAACTCGGCACAGATTATGAAGTAAACAAAACAGAAGACGCATTCACTCTTGAAAAAATTTCAGTTTCGCCATTTTCAACAGATGTTTATATAAAAGGAGTTAAAGGTGATAACGGAATAAGAGTAAAAGACGACAACGGAAACGAGATTGAGAATATAAGTGCTTTAGATAGCGATAAAATAACATTTGAAACACCGCTTAAATCAGCAAAAAGTCTGACAGTTGAAATTTTTGATGTAAATCAGGACGGTTTTCCTGCAATTGCTTCATTTAACGTTGATATAAACGGAGGATATGCAGAAAGTATTTCAAATGAATACACAGATGATGATTCAAAAATAGTTTATACTCCATCAGAAGATGAACTTAATGCAGTTGTTTCAAAGGTTTCAAATAATGGCTGGGAAGATGTTAAAAACAATGTTAAACCTGAAAAACTCGGAACAAAGATCAAAGAAATTGATGAGTCAGGCGAAAAAACATATGATGTTTCAATAACAGGTAGTAAAATAGTTGATATGGACGAATATCTTGGCAGCATAGATAGTGACTATGCGGACTGGTGCAAAGAATTTTACAAAACAGATATTTCGGATATGAAGATGCTTCTTGTTGACTATAAACTTGAAAATAACAGCAACGAAGATTTAACAACATACTTTATGGGATTAAGTTTCCTCCCTAAAGATTTTGTATTCACAGATGGTGTGGATATATTTAATGAACCGCATTATCAGTCGGAAAAAGATAACGGCGGTAAATCCTCATATAAATATACACTTAAAGCAAATTCAGAAAGAACTTTAACATATGGTTATCCTGTTACAAAAGAAATGGCAGAAAAAGGTTTCTATGCCTTTGGTGCAAAAGATGAAAGCGTTGAACCATCATCATACGAAGATTACACAAACCTTCTCAGAGGAACATATGCACTTCTTGAAATTGAATAATTTTCCTCTTTAATTACTCTATAAAAAGGCTCTTATTAAAAGGGTAGGGCGTGAAACCCCTCAGTCAAGCCGGCGGCTTGCCAGCTCCCCTTTCAGGAGAGCCTTTGTTTTTTTTGAGAAAGCCTCTCCTGAAAGGAGAGGCGGTGGAGAGGAATTAATCCGTCAGCGAAGCTGACACATTAATTCCTCATTCCTGATTCCTCACTCCTCATTTTAGCAATTTGTGCAAAATGCACTATTTTAACATAATAAAATCATTGAAATATTTCTGGTTTATCTATTGCATTTTTTTTCTAAACGTGGTAAAATAGAATGTAGCAATGTGTGCCTCTTAAATCCCGATTGGTACACGAAAATGGTCGTTCCATTTATTTAAAGTACATCATAAAAATGCTTTTCCGTATCTGAAGCAGATGTGCAGAATTATTAAAACGATTTTTTAAAGAATACATATTTCAACCTCTTTTGTATTCTTAAATATTCAGGAGGATATAACAAATGCCAAATATTAAATCAGCAAAGAAAAGAGTAAAGGTTAACAACACAAAAGCAGCTTTAAACAAAGCAAGAAAGACAAACCTCAAGACAGTTATCAAGAATGCAGAAAATGCTATTGCTAATTCAGCAGATAACAAGCAGGAAACAGTTGCACTTGCATTAAAGAAAATTGATCAGGCTGCAAACAAGGGTCTTATCCACAAGAATAAGGCTGCAAGAAAGAAGTCACAGCTTGCTAAGAAGCTTAACGCTGCCGGCTAATTAAAACCGAATTAAGGTAAATTCAGGGCGATCACTTCGGTGGTCGCCTTTTTCGATAAAAAAGGAGATACTGCAATGTTTAAATATTTTAGTGAAAGCATTTCCCTGCTGAAAAAATCCATGCGTAATTTAATAATTTTTGAAATTGTTTTCACTTTTTTGTCGCTGCTTGTTATTGTGCCTGTTATGGGTTTTTCTGTCAATGCAGCAATAAAACTTGCAGGTCTTAAATATCTTACATCATATAATATTGTAAGGTTTTTAAAAGTTCCGACAACGTGGTTTGTTTTTCTTTTTCTGATTGTTTTTCTCGTTTTTTATATGCTTATAGAAATTTCAGCGGTGATACATTGCTTTGCAAATGTTCAGGAAAATAAACAAGTTACTTGTTCAAGAATGATGTCGGTGGGATTTTCTTCCGTAAAGAAAATTTTCAAAAAAAGTAATTTTCTTATATTGTTTTATGTTTTGCTTTTTATACCGTTTACTCAAATAGTTTTTGTTTCAAGTACATTCAGTTATATCGGAATACCTGATTTTCTGTCTTATTATATCAATCAGAAATGGATAATTTTTGCAGCTTTTGCAGTTTTGGTTGCGGTGTCGGTTATTTTATCAGGCAGAAGTATTTATATAATACATAATTATGTTTTACTTCATCAGGATTTTAAAAAAGCACGTAAAACAAGCAGAATTATTTCCAAAAAAGAACGCTTAAAAAATGCCTTGTTTCTGATATTATGGAATATATTAATATATGCGGCAATACTTTTTATTCTTGTTATTTTATTTGTTTTGCCCGTTACTGTTTTGCAAAAAACAATAAGCAGCGGATATGTTTCAAAAGTTGTGCTTATATCTTTAAAGACACTTTTCAAGGCTTTTATATTGATTTTTACACTTTTTTCTGTACCTGTAAACTATTCATTTATAACAGTAAGGTATTTTAAAAAGCTTGAAAAAAATGATTTAAATAAAATAATTGTTAAAAATGATAACGAAAGAATAAAAACAAAAAGAAAGTGGATAACTTATGCAGCTTTCAGCATTATAACAGCGGTTGTTGTTGTAAATGGAGTTTTTTTCAGAACAGGTGGTTTCTCTTCACTTAATTTTTCACTTTTTTCAACCCCTCAGATTTCAGCACACCGAGGTTATTCATCGGCTGCACCTGAAAATACAGAATATGCCTTTCAGGCTGCAATTGACTGCGGTGCGGATTATATTGAACTTGATGTTCAGGAAACAAAAGATGGCGAAATTGTTGTTATGCACGACAGCAACCTTAAAAGAACATCGGGCGTGAATGCAGATATATGGAATGTTAATTATTCTGAAATAAGCGATCTTGATATAGGAAGCTGGTTCGGAAGCGAGTTTTCCGATGCAAGAATTATGAAACTTGAAGATGTTATAAAAATGGCAGGAAATAAAATAAAGCTGAATATAGAAATAAAACCAACAGGTCACGAAAATCTGATTGTTGAAAAAACAGCTTCACTTATAAGTAAATATGAATTTGAAAACAGATGCTGTGTAACATCTTTTTCATATGACATAATACGAAAAATAAAACAGATTAACCCTGATATTAAAACAGCCCTCACGCTGTCTGTGGCATATGGAAACATAGGTTCTCTTGAGTATGCAGATGCAGTAAGTGTCAATCAGCTTTTCGTTACTAAAAGACTTGTAAGCACCTGTCACAATAATGGTAAAAAAGTTTTTGCGTGGACGGCTGACAAATCAGCAGAGATACAAAAGCTCTCTGAACTTAATGTTGATAACATAATAACCGATTACCCTGAAAAAGCTATGAAAATAACATACAGCGTTTATACAGGAGATACTATTTTTTCTGTTTTGCGTTTTCTGACGAACTGATTTTATATTTTTTCAGTATTTCCTGGACTTTTTCAAGCTGTTCCATCTGAATTTCAAGCCTTTTTTCTTCATTTTCATATGGAATATTTATTATTATTTTTTTCAATTTATTTACCACACTTTCAATTAGGAATTAGGAGTTAGGAATGAGGAATTAAGGTGTCGCCTGCGGCGACAAATCTCCCTCTGTCACTTCGTGACATCTCCCCTCGGGGAGATAACCCCTCAGTCAAGCCTTATGGCTTGCCAGCTCCCCTTTCAGGAGAGCCTTTATTAATCTTTGCAAGTTTTATAAAAAAGTTCCTATTTATAGCCTCCCTTGAAAGGGGAGGGGGACCGTCGGAGACGGTGGAGGGGGTTAAAATCTGTCAGCGACAGCTGACACCACAATTCCTCATTCCTCACTCCTCATTTCTCATTATAATTAGGGTCTTGATTTTTTTTGCGAAATATAGTATAATAATCATTGATATATATATATGATAGAAAACAGAATATTATTAAAAAATAAGGAGACAGCTATATATGAACGGATTTTCTCTTGTGGCGGCAGCGTCCAATAAGGAAGCAATGAATCATTTTGTTGTTATAATAGTTGCACTTGCGGTTATACTTATTATTGTTTTAATACTTGGTTCACGCAAAAGCGGATTCAGAAAATTTATGGCATGGATGTTTGAAGAAGACCCATCATCGACTCAGCACCAAAATTACCAGAATGGTATGAAAAAAAATGCACGAGTTCCACGAACCGAACTTGTTATGCTTGTTCAGAAAATAGACGAAAGAAAACGAATTGTTGATGCAAGAGGTCATTCAAGACTGTTTAATGAGTATTATGAACTTATTTTCAGAACAAGAAAAGGCGAAGCCATACATATCATAACAGATAAAAACACTTTCAGACAGGTTCCATTTAATCAGCAGGGTTCACTTACTTTTATGCATGATGAATTTATAAGGTTCAAGTCAGTTAACGGTGTTATTGAGAAAGCAGAAAAATAAAGGAGAAAAATATGCAGGAAAACTACGATCAGAGGGTAGTTTCTAAACCTACTTTAAGAAGACTGCCTGAATATCTTAATTATCTTAATCAACAGTTCAGAAGCGGAAAAACAACGATTTCTGCAACGGCTGTTTCGGCTGATATGAAACTTAATGAAGTTCAGGTAAGAAAAGACTTGTCATCAGTCAGCAAAAGCGGCGGAAAGCCGAAAACAGGCTATTTAATAAAAGAACTTATTGATGATATATGCGATTATCTTGGTTATACAAATGTTAAAAATGTTATTCTTGTTGGTGTCGGACAGCTTGGCGGTGCGTTGCTTTCATACAAAGGATTTGAGGGCTGCGGACTTAATATAATTGCAGCATTCGACTGTCACCCTTCAATAATAGGAATGGATATACACGGAAAAATAGTATATCCCGACAATATGATGAAGCATATTTGCACAACATATAATGTTGAAATAGGAATTATAACAGTTGGTGCGGAAAATGCACAGGAAATATGCGATATGATGATTGAGGCAGGAATAAAAGCTGTTTGGAATTTTGCACCGGTTCATTTGACTGTACCTGATAATATAACAGTCAGAAATGAAAATCTTGCGGCATCTCTTGCAATTCTTTCAAAACAACTTGAAAAAACAGAATAATTACAGAAAAACAGGTGTTGAAAACAACATCTGTTTTTATTTACAGATGTTAAAAATATCTTGAAAAGTTACAAAATGATACCACTTTTTAACTTTTTCAACATTTCATAATTCTACAAAAAAACTGCTTTTTTTAGGAGAAATTATAATTTCTGATTTTATTTTAAACTTTTCAACAATTTTTACTGTTGAATTCACAACATACGATGTAAAGCAGGTTTTCAACCTTTTCAACAGAGTTTTCAACATAATTTATCTGAAAACAAATGTTTAAAACTTTGTCTTTCAACATTGTGTTGAAAACAGTGTTGAAAAGAGGTCAAAAAGACTGTTGATTTAAAGAAAATATGCAAAATAAAGTTCGTTTTTATTATTTAATCAGAATAAATCATATTATCAGAAATAAATAATTTTCTTGTTTAAAAATGTCAGTTATTGTTGATATAGGCAAAAGTTAAAAGATTTACAAAAACCACTTGTAATTTTTCTGTAACCGTGTTATAATATTAGTGTAAGTTTTATATAAAGGAGTAGTACGCTTTAATTCAGTTTAAAGTGTATATTTAATAAATACCATGAAGAACAAATTTTCAGAAGAAAACAAATCGGAAGATTATATCTACGGAAGAAATCCTGTTATTGAAGCACTTAAATCCGATGCTTCAATTGACTGCATTTATCTAAGCGGAAGAACAGGAACACTTTCAAAAATTTATGGAATGGCAAGAGATAAGGGGATTGTTGTTAAACAAGTCACAGATGCAAAGCTTTCACAAATGACAGACAACGCTTCTCATCAGGGCGTTATGGCACAGGTTGCCTGTGGAAAATATATCAGCCTTGAAGAACTTATTGAAATTTCAAAAAACAAAAACAAGCCTGCTTTTATAATTTTATGTGATGAAATAGAAGACCCGCACAACCTTGGTGCAATAATAAGAACGGCTGAATCAGCAGGTGCAGACGGAATAATAATTCCAAAAAGAAGAAGTGCAACGCTTAATGCAACAGTCTATAAAACGTCAGCAGGTGCGGCAAGTTATCTGCCTGTTGCAAAGGTTTCAAATCTTTCTTCAGCCATTGAAACACTTAAAAAGAATAATATTTGGATTTACGGCACAGACGCTTCTGGCGAATGTTACACCGACACGGATTTAACCGGAAATATCTGCCTTGTTATAGGTTCAGAAGGTTTCGGCATAGGCAAAAAAATTGCCTCTGAATGCGATTTTATGCTTAGTTTGCCTATGTATGGAAAAGTAACATCACTTAACGCATCAGTTGCGTCAGCTATATTTATTTATGAGGCGGTAAGACAACGCCGCATAAAAGGAGTTGTATAATAAATGTCAGATAAAAAATATACACTTGAAGATATATTGAACGAATATTCTCCGGACAGAAGCAAAGTTAAATACAGCAAAAAGTCAATGCCTGATGTTCCGACGGGTAAACTTGATACTCAGCAGATGCTTTCTGATACTGCAAATCACCCGACAGACCTTGACGTTAAAAAAGATGATAACGAGGAATATTCCGACAACCGCTTTGAGCCTGCCTCACCATCTGAAGTGAATGAGGTAATAGAAACAGTCAAGCAAAAAAATCACGAAAAGAGGATGAGCGAGAAGCCTCTCAAGCCTGTTCATAACATACAGCCTGATAATCTTCTTCGTTCAAGAATTTCCTTTGTTAATTCGGCTGCAATGCGTGAAGAAAACAAAAATGTTCCGCAGGATACAGTTGAACCATATGATGAAGTTGTTGTAAAACACGACGAAACACCTTCAACAGAAGACACAGGTATGTCTAAAATAAGAAAAATGGAAGACTCTACCCGTGCAAAGGAAATAAGAAAAAAGAAAAAGAATAAAAGATTTCGCAGCAAATCGGAATACGATTATCAAAAAGAAACACCTGAAGGTGCATATACAGATGATACGTATGCTGAAGAATCAAAAAAACGTCAGCAGAAATCAAAGTATAATGACGGTAAATATATTCCTTTTGCAGAAGAAAGCGATATTGTTGAAGTAAAGGAAAGCAAAAGAAAAAAACGCCGTGTTGCCGATTCTGATTTTGATATTCATTCATTTTCTGATTCAGACGGCGGCGATGCACTTGATATTTCAATAGAAGAAAATCATAAAATCGAAGAAGAAAAGAAGAAGAGAAAAAAGAAAAAAGCTAAAGAAAAATCTGAAAAATATTATGAAGATGCTGAACCTGACAACAAGAAAAGTATTCAGAAAGATATAAATTCGCTGAAAAGTGTTATTGCATCAAGAATTTTTATTCTTGCGGCACTTGCAGCACTCAGCGTTTTTATTTCAGCATCAAATCATTTTCATCTTGCAGTTTATGATTCACTTGTTGAAATGATAACTCAGCGAGGGGTAAGCCTTTTACATACTCTTCTTGGAGTAGGTGCAATTTTTGCAGCATTTCCAACGGTTAAATACGGAATAAGACGACTTTTCACGTTCCGTTCTGATTGTGATACAATGCCTGCGGCGGCAATTATTTGCAGTGTTATTTCATCAGCACTCATTGCGTTTACACCTGACCTTCTCGAAAAGGGACTTGTTCACCTGTTTATGCCTGTTGCAATTGTAATGCTTATGGTAAATACATTTGGCAAGCTGCTTATTTTAAACAGAGCGTCAAAAAATATCAGATTCATTTCAAACGATTTTAACTGGTACACTATGAAATGCGTTGAAAATGAAAAGAATGCTTCAACTTTAACACGTGGACTTATGAACAGATACCCTGTTCTTGCTTCAATGAGAAAAACTTCGTATCTTACGGACTTTTTAAACTATACTTATTCATCCGATGTAGCAGACAGATATTGTCGAAAAGCATCACCTGTTTTTGTTATTCTTTCAATATTGACTACTGCCGGAATAACATTTTTAAAAAGCGGAAATATGACAATAATTGAATTGTTCAGCTTTGCTTTTTCAATTCTCACTTCACTTATAATACTTACAGGTTGTATGGGAATAACACTTGTTGTAAATATTCCTCTTGCAGATGCAACTAAAAAATTCAACGGCAGAGATGGTGCTGTACTTGGTTATCAGGGTGTTGAAGATTTCTACGATACAAATTCAGTTCTTTTGAATGCAAATCAAATATTTACATCAGGTTCTGTTAAACTTGGCGGAATAAAAATAATTTCCGATATTCAGATGGAAGAAAATCTTTTTGCGGCGGCAAGTCTTGTAAATTACAGCGGAAGCGTTTTAAAAGATGTTTTTGCCAATGAAATAGTAAGTTCCGATAATAAATATTATAATGTAAATAATTTCAAATATGAAGACAACTTTGGAATATGCGGCTGGATAAATAATAAACGTATTCTTCTTGGAAGTCGTGAAATGATGATAAATCATAATATTGAAGGACTTCCTTCAAAATCAAAGGAAGAAAGCTATTGCAAGGGTAATTCAGAAGCCGTTTATCTTGCAGTTGCAGGAAACCTTGCAGCTTTATTTATAATAGAATTCAGTGCAGACAAAAAGACAAGAAAATACCTTGAAGAACTTGAAAAGAACAATATAAAAATTGTTATGAAAACGGTTGATTTCTTTGTTACAACAAAGAAACTTTCAACACTTTATGCCATTTCAGACGGATTTATAAGAGTTATCCCTGAATCACTTCATAGTGTTTTTGACGGTGAAACGGAAGATGTTGAAAAAACAGGTTCATCAGTTCTCTGTTCAGGCAGACTTTCAAGTATTTCAAGACTTATAACGGGAATCAGACATATAAGACAGGCATCACAGATAGGCGTTTCCATTCAACTTATTTCTGCAATACTCGGTTTTTTAATAGGAGTTATATATATAGTTATGGGAGCATTCCCAAGCATAACAGCTTCACTTTTATTTATATATCAGCTTTTATTTACAGTAATCACCGTTTTTGTTGCAAAACTCAGAAAAATTTAAGGAGAGCATTAGACAATGGCAGATTTACCACGTCCTAAGAAAAATAATCGTACTGTAAACACAGATGATGAAGAAACAGTCGTTATTAAAGTTGACGAAGTGCAATATGAAAAGCAGAATCTTGATAATGTAAATACAGCGAAGATACCTGTTTCTCAGCAAAACAGTTACAGACAAAACGGAAATAATTATGGAAATAATTATAATCAGCAAGCCCCGAGATATACAGGTCCGAGGGCGGCTTCAAATAATCGTGGCGGCGGTCAGCACAGACCGCAGGCACCGTCTTATCATCAAAGCAGACCATCACAACCGCAAAACAGACGACCAAACAATAATCAGGGTATGCCAAGACAGACGAGTCAGCCAAGACAGCAAGCAGGCAGACAGCAGTCGAACAGACAGAACAGCAGTCAACAATATTACGGAAACGGACAGAACAGAAACGGTTATAACAATAATTATAATAGTGGTTATAACAATGGCTATTCACAGCGTCCACCGCAAAGACAGGCACCGCCTCCAAGACAACAGCAAAGCAGACCTGCACCAAGAAGGAGAAGAAGAGGTGGAATTGGTTCAAGAATACTGAAAACAATTCTCTTTTTTGTAGTTGGAATATTTATTGTTTACTCTGTTATAGTTCTTCTTTGCATTGCAAGAATGAATCGTGTTGACAGCGGACAAAGGTCAAGAACAGCAGGTGCTATGACTTCTTCAAGTGTTACAAATGTTCTTGTTATAGGAACGGACTCAAGAGATCCTTCGCAGGAGAACGGCAGATCGGACTCTATGATACTTGTTTCACTTAATTCCAAAACGCACAAAATGTATATGTCATCTTTTATGAGAGATGCATATGTGGATATTCCCGGACATGGAAGTGCGAAGCTTAATGCTGCCTATTCATATGGCGGAGCGGATTTGCTTATGGACACAATCGAAGCAAATTACAATGTTAAAATAGACTCATATGTTTCAGTTACATTCAAAGGTTTTGCAGGCATAATAGATTCAGTCGGGGGAGTTAAAATAACTCTTTCAGATGATGAAGCAAATGCACTTAATGTAATTCTTCAAAGTGAAGTTAATGAAATAATGGGCGACGATGTTAATGATGATTTGCTTTCAGGCGGTGGAACATATAAATTAGACGGTAAACAGGCTCTTTCATACAGCCGAATCCGTTACACAGGCAATGCCGACTTTGAAAGAACAGAAAGACAAAGAACGGTTATGAATCAGGTTTTCAAGAAAATCAAGTCTTTAAATCCTGCATATATAGGTTCTCTTTTCAGCAAGTCGGTTCCGCAGCTTACAACGAATATGTCGGCGAGCGAACTTTATCTTTTATCTTTAAGACTTCCAACACTTTTAATATACGGCACACAGCAGCAGCAGATACCTGCTGACGGCACATGGTCGAATGGTTCAGCTGATGGACAAGATGTTTTGAAAGTCGATTTTGACGCTAATCAGAAAATTCTTGCTGATACTGTTTTTGCAGGATAAAATATTTTGTTTTTTTTGTAAATATACTTGATTTTTTTCAGAAAATCCTGTATAATAGTATAAGCGGAGTTTATCTGATAAAGCTAAACTCTTACAAAGAAATTTCAGGAGGAAATTATTCATGTTAGTAAATGCTAAAGAAATGCTTGAAAAAGCAAGAGACGGCAAATATGCTGTTGGTCAGTTCAACATCAATAACCTTGAATGGACAAAGGCTATTCTTCTTACAGCAGAAGAATTAAAGTCACCTGTTATCCTTGGTGTATCTGAAGGTGCAGGCAAATATATGACAGGTTTTGAAACTGTTGCAGCTATGGTAAAGGCTATGGACGAATCACTTGGAATCACAGTTCCTGTTGCTCTCCACCTTGACCACGGTACATACGAAGGATGCTACAAGTGCATTAAGGCTGGTTTCTCTTCAATAATGTTTGATGGTTCACACTATCCAATCGAAGAAAACGTTGCAAAGACAACTGAACTTGTAAACGTTGCACACGCTCTCGGTCTTTCAATCGAAGCTGAAGTTGGTGCTATCGGCGGTGAAGAAGACGGCGTTATCGGTAAGGGCGAATGTGCTGACCCAGCTGAATGCAAGCAGATTGCTGACCTCGGCGTTGATATTCTTGCAGCAGGTATTGGTAACATCCACGGTGTATATCCTGCAAACTGGGAAGGTCTCAGCTTTGAAACTCTTGCAGCTGTTAAGGAAGCAGTTGGCGATATGCCACTCGTACTCCACGGCGGTACAGGTATTCCTGATGACCAGATTAAGAAGGCTATCTCACTCGGCGTTGCTAAGATCAATGTAAACACAGAATGCCAGCTCGTATTTGCTGAAGAAACAAGAAAGTACATTGAAGCAGGCAAGGACAAGCAGGGTAAGGGCTTTGACCCAAGAAAACTCCTCGCTCCTGGTACAGAAGCTATCAAGGCTAAAGTTAAGGAAAAGATGGAATTATTCGGTTCTGTTGGCAAGGCTTAATCAAACTGAATATACTGAAAATTTTTACCGTCTGCCTTTTGGCAGGCGGTTTTTCATTGCAAAAAATAACGTGGACTGCAAAAGCAATCCACGCTACTAAACTAAGAAGGGATAATTGACTATGAAGTCAATCTAATATAATCAATAGGAAAACATTTTATTTCAGAATTATTCGTCCTCAGGGACCATAACTGCATAGTCACCCTGTGAACGTCTGTAAACAACGTTTATATCGCCTGTTTCGGCATTTCTGAACATAAAGAAAGCATGTCCGAGCATTTCCATCTGGAGAACTGCTTCTTCTTCTGACATAGGGTGCATAATGAATTTCTTATGACGTGTAATATCAATCTGTTCTTCATCAACGCTGTCGTCAAAACTTGCAGCAAGTGCCTGTGACTTGATCTGTTTTGCAACCTTTGTTTTATTTCTGCGTATCTGACGAATAATCTTGTCAACATCTGCATCAAGAGCGTCACGTTTATCAGGAGCCTTCTGTTCAGCACGGAAGATCATATTGCTATATTTAACAGTAAGTTCTACTATAACGTCTGTTTTAACCTCTGAAATAACGATCTTTGCACTTGCTCCGTCACCGAAGAATTTGTCAAGTTTTGAATCGAGTTTATCCTGTGCATATTCTGTGAAAGAATCGGATATTGTCATTTTTTTAGCTGTAATTTGTAAGTTCATGAAAGCTCAGCCTCCTGTTTTGTATAAATTTTTCAAAGATGCCTTTGTTTTTTGTTTCTCATCTTCGATGGTTATATTATAACATATTAACTAAAAAAATGCAAGTGTTTTTCGAAAAAAATATCAGAAAAGTCATAATTTTTTTCGCGGTGAATTTAATCGGTGAAATTTTGCCTAAAACTATTGATAATTTCACTGAAATATATTATAATGTATATACCTCATATATTGAGAAAGGAGATTTTTTATTTAAGAATGAATACGGAAAAAATAGGAGAGATAATATCGAAACTTTCGGGTTTTGGTGTTTTGTCTGTTGTTGTTTTGCTTGCAGTTTTTGTTTTCTGCGTTCTTGTAATAACAGCAAAGGCATTCAAAGAAAGAAAAATAGAAAATTTAAGATGGAACAAAGTCAGCAATCATACTGTTTTATGGGATAAATATGATTCGGGCGACGTTATTCCGCTTGAAGCTGATGAAATACTTATCGGCAGACACGCCTCATCTGATATACGTTTCACTGATATGTCAATATCAAGATACCACGCTGTTTTAACAGTTTCAAACGGCATATGGAGTGTTATTGACCTTGGTTCAAAGTCGGGAACTTATGTAAATGAAAGAAAAGTACAGAAAGCAGTTCTTCACTTTAATGATGAATTAAGATTCGGAACAAAGAAAGTTATTATCAAAAAGACAAGGGGGAATATCTGAAAATGATGAAAAACGGTCTTTCATACGGCGGAACATTTTTTGCTGTTCTTCTTATGCATCTTATGATGCTCGGAGTCGTCTTGCTGAGAGGCAACTACGACCAGCCGACAGACATAATACCTCTTGCAGCGGCTGTTATAGGGCTTGATATAGCCTATTATATAGTTATGCGATTTTTTAAGCAAATGACTTATACAGTTGATTTTATGCTTTTGCTTATACTTAATATGAGTATTATTTTTCAATCGTGTTTTGGAAAAATCGGATTTGCATTTAAACATTTTATAACAGCAATTGCGGCACTTGTTTTTTGTCAGCTTGGATTTTTATTATGCAAAAATCATACTTGGCTCCAGTCAAAAAAGAAATGGGGATATGCGGTTATAGGCGTGCTTATAGTTGTTATACTTCTTTTCACGGGAAGCAGAAGTATGTGGATTGATTTCGGTGCGTTTACTTTACAGCCTTCTGAATTTATCAAACCTGCGTTTGTAATAATTGCGGCAACATCAATTATGGAACAGCACCAGAAAACAAAACTTTTATTTTTCTACACATCAAAGGAAACAATTGCCCTTACAATATGTGCATTACTTATTTTTGCGTTGCAGTGGTGGTGCAGAGATTTAGGAAGCTTGCCAACATTTGCCGCAGTTTACGGTTGTGCAATTATATGCAGACTTTGTTATCCGAGAGCAAAGCTTGACAAGAAAATGATAATTATTATCTGTTCTCTTGCGGTTGTTGTTATTGCAATAGCACTTAAAGTTGCACCGGCATATGTTCAGGAACGTCTTAAAGCTGATATATGGAGTCAGCAGCAGGGAAATGGTTATCAGCAGTGCAGAGCCTTAATAGCAATTGCTGCGGGCGGACTTTTCGGAAAAGGTCCTGGCTGCGGAAATCTTCATAATGTTTTTGCATATGATACGGATATAGTTTTCTCATCTATATGCGAAGAATGGGGACTTATAATGGCTTTACTTATGGTATGTATGATAATATTTATGGTACTTCTTTCATTTATCAATATGCCGAGAAGCTATTTCCATACAACTCTTGTAATGGGTACAGCGGCAGTTTTCACTGTTCAGATGGCACTTAACATATTTGGTTCATGCAACCTTATACCTTTCACAGGCGTTACAATACCTTTTATATCAGCAGGGGGAAGTTCGATGATAACAAGCGGATTCCTTGCAGGAATGCTTAAAGCAGGACAGTCACCTGTTTTCAGAAATAAAACTCTTACAGAAAATAAAAGTAAAGCGGTTGTAAGAAGAAAACAGCCTGTACAGAGAATGAAGGGAAGTGTATAAAATGAAATATTCAAAAAGCATAAAAAGTATAAAGCGTGGAAGATTTCTGACTATTATCATTCTTTGTATGTTTCTTGCAGGTCTTGTAATACTTGTTTTTAAGGTTACAACTCAGGCAAATTTCTATATGTCAAATTCAAAAGAACAGAAACTTGGCAAAATATACGACAGGGAAGGCGATGTTTTATACGATAAAGAGGCATCTGTTGAAAATTATTCACACGATCATTTTATCGATATAGGCAACCTTATAGGCGATGACAGCGGTCAGATGACTAATACTTTGCTCGACAACAACAGAGAACTCCTTGTTAACTACAGCTTTCTTACAGGCAGTCAGGATGACGGTAAGGCGGCAATATATACAAGTCTTATTCATTCTGTAAACCGCAAAGTATATGATGCGTTTGGTAGTAAAAACGGAACAGTTATATCATATAATTACAAAACAGGTGAAATTTACACTTGTTTCAGCAAACCAAGCGTAAACATTCTTGATGGATATGATAACATTGATTCACTTGAAGCTGGAAGTCTTTTGTGCAAAGCATTTTACGGAACAGTTCCGGGTTCGACTCAAAAAATTTCAACAACAGCGGCGGCAATTGACACAATGGGATACGATGCTTTAAGTTCAAAAATATTCAATTGCAGCGGTGTTTATAAAAATGCTGAAGGTGATGATATTAAATGTCATAAGTCAAGCGGTCACGGTGATGAGGATATATCAGCGGCTTTTGCAAACAGTTGCAACTCATATTTTGCACAGCTTGTTGCAGACCCTTCTCTTCCTCTTGATTCATTAAAAAAATCATATGAAAAAATGGGATATGCTTTAAATGGAGAAAAAGGTTCAAAATTCAGCATAGACGGAATACTCAGTTTCAAAGCGTCAACAACTCTCACAGATTCAAATAATTTCAATACCCAATGGGGTGCAATGGGACAGGGTGAAACGCTTGTAAGCCCTTGTCAGTCAATGGTATGGCAGAGTGCCATAGCCAATAAGACAGGCATAACAACAAACCCTTACTTTATAACTCGTGCAACTGATGTATTCGGTGAGGAAAGCTATAAAGCCTCTACAAGCTACAGCGACAGTACAGTTTTTTCTCAGGACGCAGCTTCTCACCTTTATGATATAATGGTAAAAAACGGTACTGAAAACTATTCAAGTATTGGTTATACAGTAGGCGTTAAAAGCGGTACAGCACAAGTTGAAGACGGTGCAAAAGAAAATTCACTTCTTTCAGGTTTTTGCGTTGACGAAAATCTGCCTGTTGCTTTTTGCATTGTTATAGAAGATAGAAAAGCAGGCGAAATTTCAACAAATGAAATTGCAAAAATTCTTCTTTCTTCAATAGATTCAGCTATAAATAATTAGGAAGCGGCGTGTCGCCGCAGCCAAGTCACCCCACGTTACTAATAATATAAGGGGAATTTTTTGGTCAAAGCCCCTGCCAGGGGCAATTTAGCTTTTTGCGTTTCTACCCCTCAGTCAAGCCTTACGGCTTGCCAGCTTCCCTTTCAGGAGAGCCTTAGAAAGAGACTTTGTAAATTTAAAAAATCCCTATTTTAAGCCTCCCCTGAAAGGGGAGGGAGACCGCCTTTAGGCGGTGGAGGGGTTAATATTGTAATTGAATTTATATATTAATAATTAGATTTTTAAATCTCCTCTTTTAAAAGGGGAGATTTTTTTAACTTGCTTTATTACAAAATCAGTACA
>JALEJO010000043.1 GCA_022769365.1 Oscillospiraceae bacterium
TAAAATAGTTTTTTCAAATAAACACTTGATTTTTTACATTGAAAATGCTATAATATTAGAATAGGTAAATTATGCAAAGAATGCAGGAAAGCAGGAACAGCAGTATGAAAAGTATGACCGGATATGGGCGAGCAGAAAAAACGGTTGAAAATCTTGATGTTTTAATCGAAATTAAAAGTGTTAATCACAGATATTTTGAATTTTCTTCAAGATTGCCGAAAGCCTATGGATACCTTGAAATTCCGTTAAAAAATCTCATAAAGGAAAAAGTAAACCGAGGAAAAGTTGAAGTGTCTGTTTTTCTTTATCACCCTGAGGGAAAAAAGGCTTGTGTATCGGTTAATAATGAGCTTGCCAAAGGATATGTTGAAGCATTGAGAGCGGCAAGAAATGAACTGAATCTTGGTGATGATTTAACACTTTCTTCTCTTATGCAGTTTTCTGATATATTCAATATACAGGACGTAAAGGAAGAAGAACAGCAGGTAATAGATTTTGTTGTTGAAACCGCATCGGAAGCACTTGATTCATTCATTGAAATGAGAGAAAAAGAAGGCGAAGCACTCAAAAAAGATATTTCTTCAAAACTTGACAGAATAGAAGAACTTGTTAAAAAAGTTGAGGCGGCTGCCCCTTCACTTACTGAAAAGTATTTTGAAAGACTTTATACAAGACTTAAAACAGTTCTTGACTCAGAAGAATTTGACCAGCAGCGTATAATAACAGAAGCCGCTGTATTTTCTGAAAAAGTTGCAGTTGATGAAGAAACAGTAAGACTTGAAAGTCATATTTCTCAGATGCGTGGACTTCTTGAACTTAATATTCCTGTTGGTAAAAAACTTGATTTTATCGTTCAGGAAATGAACAGAGAAGTCAATACAATAGGTTCAAAAGCTATGGACGTTGAAATTACAAAAACAGTTGTTGATATGAAATCTGAAATTGAAAAAATCAGAGAACAGATTCAGAATGTAGAGTAATTTGCTATGGAAATGATAAATATAGGTTTTGGAAATCTTGTGTCATCTTCACATTTAATAGCTGTTGTGGGATTCGATTCTGCACCTTCAAAAAGACTTGTACAGAATGCAAAAGATCAGGGAATAGTTATTGATGCAACACAAGGGAAAAAAACACGTTCTGTTCTTATAATGGACAGTGGTCATATTGTGCTTTCTTTTTTCACAAAAGAAACACTTCTCAATAGAATTAAGGAGATGGATAAAAAATGAGAAAAAATTTGCTTATAGTTGTTTCTGCACCTTCAGGCTGCGGAAAAGGTACAATACTTAGTGAAATTCTTAAAGATGACAACTATCATTTTTCTGTTTCTGCCACCACAAGACAGCCTCGTGATGGTGAAGTAAATGGTGTTAACTATCATTTTCTTTCAAGAGAAGAATTTGAAAGAAGAGTTGAAAATGATGAGTTTGTTGAACATGCAGAATACTGCGGCAACTATTATGGTACTCTAAAATCAGAAACAGACCAGCAGCTTGAAAAAGGCAAGGACGTTATACTTGAAATAGAAGTAAACGGTGCTTCACAGATGATGAAGCTTCGCCCTGATGCAGTGTTTATTTTTATCGCACCTCCTTCAATTGCCGAACTTGAAAGAAGACTCCACAAGAGAGGCACAGAAAAGGAAGATGTTATAAAAGAAAGAGTTGCACAGGCTGAAAGAGAACTTTCATATGCACCAAAATATGATTACATAGTTGTTAATGATGCACTTGAAGATGCTGTTGACGATTTTAAAGCAATTATCAGAGCAGAAAAGTGCCGTACAGATAAAAATAAGTAAAATTCAATAAAGAGAGGTAAATTTATAATGAGTATGTTAAGACCAGCTGTAAACCAGCTTATATCACCTGACGAAAGCGTTTATTCACTTGTTGTTGGTATTGCAAAAAGAGCAAGAGAAATTGCAGATGAAATTGCTGCTGATCCAGAAAAAAGACTTGAAGAAAAGCCTGTTAAGACAGCCGTTGAAGAATTTGCAAATAAAAAATTTAAAATTTACACAGAACCAACAACAAAACAATAATGTCTGAAATACAGACAGTTCACGTTGCAGTAAGCGGCACATCTTTTTCTTTCGACCAGCTTTTCACATACAGAATACCGCTGCATTTACAGGGGGAAGATTTGACAGGAAGAAGAATTGTTGTGCCTTTTGGCAGAAATAATTCCAAAAGAATCGGACTTGTGCTTGATATGCATAAAAAAGATGCAGATGATGCAGCAAAGCATAACATCAAGCCGATTCTTGCAGTTTGTGATGAGAAAGCTGTCTTGAATAAAGAGATGCTTGAACTTGTTCTCTGGCTTTCAGAAAACACTTTTTGCACCTTTTTTGAAGCGGTTCAGGCAATACTCCCTGGTGGACTTCATATCCGTATTGATGAACAGTATTGTCTTTCTGAAAACTATGATGAATCACAGCTTTCGGAAGAAGAGAAAAATTTTATTGTTTTTCTCAAAAACGCATCTGCACCGTCTGAATTTGACAAACTTGTAAAAAACAACGTAAATTCGGATAAAACAAAGAAAAAACTGCTTAAATCGCTTATGGATAAAAATGTTATTTGTCTGAAGTGTAATTTAAAGCAGAAAACAAAAGAAAAATCTGCTAAAATGATAAGGCTTACTTCAGAATATCTTGAAGAACCCGACAGGTTCAGCCTAACGCCAAAGCAGAAAAAAATAGCTGATATTTTAAGCGGTGATATATCTTATGCATTAAGTGAGATATGTTACATATGCGGTGTTACGGCGGCAGTTCCGAATGCTATGTATAAAAACGGAGTTGTCGAGATATATGAAAAAAGGGTAATGCGTGATATTGAAGATGCAGAAGAAACTGAAAATATAAATGACCTTGTTTTAACTGAACAGCAGCAAAATGCTTTTAACAGAGTAAGTTCGGCTATGACAGGCGAAAAAGCATCTTGTTTTTTGCTTCACGGTGTAACAGGAAGCGGTAAAACTTCTGTATTTAAAAAGTTAATTGAAAAATGCGTTAGTGATGGCAGACAGGTTTTGTATCTTCTGCCTGAAATTTCACTTACACCGCAGATACTCGGGCAGTTCAGAAATCTTTTTGGAAATATAGTTACCGTTATTCACAGCGGACTTTCTCTTGGTCAGCGTCTTGATGCATTTGAACGTGTAAAATCGGGCGATGCAAAAATAGTTATCGGAACAAGAAGTGCAGTTTCTGCACCTGCTGAAAATATCGGACTTATAATAATGGATGAAGAGGGCGAGCGTTCCTACAAATCCGAATCATCTCCAAGATACAACACAATTGACGTTGCAAAATACAGAGTAAGATACCATAATGCCGTACTTTTACTTGCGTCTGCAACACCATCGATTGAAAGTTATTATCTTGCAAGAAAAGGTGTTTATGAACTTATCGAGATGGACAAGCGTTATTCGGGGCTTAGTCTTCCTGATGTCAGAATAGTTGATATGAACAGAGAGGAATCCTATGGGATTGACTTGAAATTCAGCGAAACGCTTATAAATGAAGTAAATGAAAATATAAGACGATATGAACAGACAATTCTTCTTCTTAACAGAAGAGGCTATCACACAATGATGTCTTGTGTTTCATGCGGTCAGCCTGTTTTCTGTTCAAATTGCAGTGTTCCTATGACGTATCATAAGAAAAACAATAAACTTATGTGTCATTATTGCGGAGAAATAGCTGAGATACCGACTGTTTGTCCGTCATGCGGAGCAAAAACTCTTCATATGACGGGGTCGGGAACTCAAAGACTTGAAGAACAGGTTCAGAATATTTTTCCAAAAGCAAGAATACTCAGAATGGATGCAGACACGGTCTTTTCAAGAGATTCTTATGAGAAAAATATAAAGGATTTTGAGGAAGGCAAGTATGATATACTTGTTGGTACTCAGATGGTTGGAAAAGGTCTGAATTTTCCTGATGTTACGCTTGTGGGAGTTGTTTCAACAGATAAATCGCTTTATATGGGCGATTTCAGAAGCTATGAAAGAACTTTTTCTCTTATTGCACAAGTAGTTGGCAGAGGCGGCAGAGGCGAAAAAAAAGGCAGGGCAATTTTGCAAACCTGCGTACCTGACCATTATGTTATAAAACTTGCCGCAAAACAGGATTATAAATCTTTCTATAAAGAAGAAATTATAGAAAGAAAAAGAATGCTTTATCCTCCGATATGCGATTTATGTATTATTGGTTTGTCGGGAGAAAACGAGGAAAAAGTAAAAAGGGCATCGGAAGTTCTTATGAACTATATAAAAAATAAACTGATTTCTGAAAACAGAGGTCATACTATGCCTGTAAGACTGCTTGGACCTTGCGAAGCAGCTTTTGGAAAAATAAATAAAAAATACAGATACAGAATAATTATAAAATGCAAAAACACACCTTTGATGAGGGATTTCATCAGAGATGTTTTAAAAAAAGGAACAGCATCAAAAGATTTCGGCGGCATATCTGTTTATGCAGATATGAACGGTGATGCAGGAATATAAAAAGGGCTTGAAAACTAAGTGGAAGTTTATCTTCAGGATCATAAGATTTTGTCTTGATTACTTGCCAGACAATAAGGCAAGCCCTTTATTTTATTAAAAGGAGATTGTTTAAAATGGCAATAAGAAAAATAGTTCAGAATGGTGATCCGATATTAAGAACGGTTTGCAGACCGGTTGAAAAGTTTGATAAAAAGCTTTGGGATTTACTCGATGATATGCAGGAAACACTTAAAAAAGCCGATGGCGTGGGACTTGCCGCACCGCAGGTTGGAATCAGAAGAAGAATATTTATAATGGACGTTGGCGAAGGACTTATCGAAATGATAAATCCTGTTATAACTGAAAAGACAGGTGAACAGCGTGAAGTTGAAGGCTGTCTTTCATGCCCTCAGCAGTGGGGATACGTTAAAAGACCTGAAAAGTGTAAAGTTGTTTCATACAACAGAAAAGGTGAAAAGGTTGAATACAGCCTTTCAGGACTTGCCGCAATATGTGCGTGTCATGAAACAGATCACCTTGACGGAAAACTTTTCATAGACTTTGTTGATGAATTTGTTACTGTGGAGGAAAAAAATAAATGAGTGAAAAACTGAAAATAGTTTTTATGGGAACACCTGAATTTGCGGCTGTTTCACTTAAAAAACTCATAGATGAAAAATATGATGTTGAAGCGGTTTTCACACAGCCTGACAAACCAAAGGGAAGAGGCTATAAAATGATTCCTTCGGCTGTTAAAGTTGAAGCAGTTAATGCAGGGATAGAAGTTTATCAGCCGATTTCTTTAAGAAAAGGCGAAGATGCTGAAAAATCACTTGAAGTTTTAAATAATATAAAACCGGATATAATAATAGTTGTGGCATATGGTCAGATACTCCCAAAAGAAGTTCTTGATATTCCACGTCTTGGATGTGTAAATATACACGGTTCAATTTTGCCTGAATACAGAGGTGCAGCACCTATTGAAAGAGCGGTACTTGACGGCAAAAAAATAACAGGTGTAACTTCAATGTATATGGCAGAAGGGCTTGACACAGGTGATATGCTTATTAAAAAGACTACTGAAATAGGCGAAAATGAAACAGCACCTGAACTTCGTGCAAGACTTGCTGAAATTGGTGCAGATGTGCTTGTTGAAACAATTGAAGGACTTGAAAAAGGAACAATCAAACCTGAACCGCAAAATGATTCTGAAAGCACATATGCCGCAAAAATCACAAAAGAAATGTCTAAGCTTGATTTTACGGAATCAGCGGTGAAACTTCACAATATAATCAGGGCTATAACAGGTTTTACAATGCTTGACGGAAAGCGTTTTAAAATAGGTGCATCTGAAGTTGTTGATAAAACATATAACGAAGATGCAGGAACAGTTGCAGATACTGATAATTTTATTGTTGTATGCGGTGACAAAAAAGGTCTGAAACTTTTAAAAGTTCAGCCTGAAGGAAAGAAAATGATGAATACAGCCGATTATTTAAGAGGAAAGAAACTCGAAAAGAATACAAAACTCGGTTAATCGGTTTGCTGACGAAAGGAGAACATTATGCCATTTTTATATTACGGCGGCTGGGGATTTTTTATAGTATCTATGCTTATAGGTCTTTTTGCTACATTTTATGTAAACAGTACTTTTTCAAGATACGACAAATTGACAAACAGCCGTATGCTGACAGGTGCACAGGTTGCAAGAATGATACTCGACAGCCGTGGACTTTATCATGTTCAGGTAGTAAGAGTAAGCGGAAAACTGACTGATTATTACAGCGACAGAAACAAAACAATAGCACTTTCGGATTCGGTTTATGGCAGATGTTCAGTCAGTGCAGCAGGGGTTGCCGCACATGAATGCGGTCACGCCATACAGTATTCAGAAGATTATGCACCGATAAAAATAAGAAATGCAATAATTCCTGTTGCAAATTTCGGTTCGCAGTTCTGGTATATGAGTGTTGTTATAGGTTTAATTATGGGAAACTCTGCCGCAGGCGATTTCTTTATTTATCTTGGAATAATACTTTTTACTCTTGTTTGTATTTTTCAGCTTGCAACTTTGCCTGTTGAATTTGATGCAAGTTACAGAGCTTTGAAAATTCTTTCAGGAGAAAATATTTTAACACTTGATGAAAAATCAAAAGCGGCGAAAGTTTTAAGAGCGGCGGCTTTGACCTATGTTGCATCTTTGATAACATCAATATTGCAGCTTTTAAGGCTTTTATCACTCAGAAACAGGAACAGAAGGGACTAAAATCTATATGGCTTCTGCAAGGGCAATGGCGGTTTCAATGCTTTGTGAAACCTTTCAAAACAATGAATATACAAATATAGTTCTTGATAAAAAATTAAAAGAATCACAGCTTGAAAATAAAGATAAAGCATTTTTAACAATGCTTTATTATGGAGTTGTTGAAAGAAAAATTACGCTTGATTATATAATATCATTTTTTGTAAAAAAGAAAATTGATGATATTGTAAGGCAGATTTTAAGATGCGGAATTTATCAGATAAAATATATGGATTCTGTTCCTGACAATGCTGCTGTTAATGAAAGCGTGAAACTTGCGGCAAAATTTAAAAAGAAAAGTGCGGCAGGATTTATAAATGCAGTTTTAAGAAATTTTATAAGAAGCGGAAAAGAGATAAAATATCCCAAAAACAGAATAAAAATGCTTGAAGTGAAATATTCTGTACCTGAAAAATTTATAAAGCATCTTATAAATGATTATGGAGAAGAAAAAACTTGTGAATTTCTTGAAAGTACTCTTGAAAAAAGCAGTATAATGATAAGAAGAAACATAAAAAAGGGTAATTCAGCCGATTTTGAAAAAATGTTTAAACAAGGTGAACTTGAAAAACATCCGCAGATAGAGAATTGTTATTATCTAAAAAGCGGCAGTATTCAAAAGCACCCTGCATTTAAAAAAGGATATTTTCACGTTCAGGACGCAGCATCTCAGCTTTGCTGTATGGCACTTGATGTAAACAGCAATGATAAAACTGTTTATGATGTTTGTTCTGCACCGGGTGGAAAAGCTTTTACACTTGCCGAAAATTTCAACGGAACGCTTTATGCATGGGATTTATATGAATCAAGGGTAAATTTAATTAAAGACGGTGCAAAAAGGCTTGGACTTGAAAATATAAAAGCACAGGCAGGCGATTCTTCTTCTTTGCCTGAAAATCTTCCTCTTGCAGATAAAATATTATGTGATGTTCCGTGTTCGGGATATGGAGTCATAGGCAAAAAGCCTGAAATAAAATATCGTGATATTGACGAAAATAAAGACTTACCCGATATTCAGTATAAAATTTTGCAGGAAGCCGCACGTCATCTTAAAAACGGCGGCGAGATAGTTTATTCAACCTGCACTCTTTCAAAAGCTGAAAATGAAAATAATGTTGAAAAATTTCTTGCAGAACATAAGGATTTTAAAGCAGTAAATCCGCTTCCGTTCTTTGAAAAAACAAAAGATATGAAGTATGTTACGCTTTTTCCGTCTATGTTCGGCAGTGATGGATTTTTTATAGCAAAACTTCAGAAAATAAAGGAAAAATAATGGAAAAAATCGATATATTATCACTTTCATATGATGAACTTCTTGAAGAAATTTTAAAACTTGGAGAGAAAAAATTTCGTGCAGGTCAGATATATTCATGGCTTCATGAAAAAAATGCAAAAAGTTTTGATGAAATAACCTGTTTGTCAAAATTTTTCAGAAATATGCTTTCTGAAAAATTTTATATACAATCTCTTGAAACAGTTCGTATATTAAAATCTAAAATTGACAAAACACAGAAATTTTTGTATAAACTTGAAGACGGAAACTATGTTGAAACCGTTGCAATGAATTATCATCATGGTACTTCATTATGCATTTCAACACAGGTTGGCTGTAAGATGGGTTGCAGATTTTGTGCATCGGCAATTGCAGGATTTGTAAGAGATTTAAAACCTTCTGAAATGCTTTTGCAGATATATGAAAGTGAAAGAAATATCGGTGAAAAAATAGACAGTATTGTCCTTATGGGAATAGGTGAACCGCTTGACAATTACGATAACGTGATGAAGTTTTTCGATATATTATCAAGTCCTGAGGGAAGAAATATGAGTTTGCGTCATGTTACAATGTCAACCTGCGGAATAGTTCCAAAGATAAATGAACTTGCTGAAAAGAAACTTGGAATAACCCTGTCAGTTTCCCTTCACAGCAGCGACAACGAACATAGAGATGCAATAATGCCTGTAAATAAGGCTTATAACATAAATAAACTTATAAATGCCTGTCGTGATTATGTTAAAAAAACAGGCAGAAGAGTTACTTTTGAATATGCGGTTATAGAACACGTCAACTCATCTAAAGAAGATGCAAAAAAACTTGCTGAACTTCTTAAAGGAATGAATTGCCATGTTAATCTTATACCTGTAAATAAAGTTAAAGAAAGAAATTACTACACCGTTCACAGAACGGTTGAAACATTCAGAAAAAACCTTGAATATTTCGGGGTAAATGCAACTGTAAGGCGAACGCTTGGAGCAGATATAGAAGCCGCTTGCGGACAGCTTCGCAGAGATGCAATTGAAAAACAGAAAGCAGAAAATATGAGTGTATCAAAGTAGAAATATATTGATATACTCAAAAAAGGGAGGTACTGAAAAAATGGAATGTGCATTGGCTACGGATATTGGACTTTTAAGAGAAGAAAATCAGGATGTTGTAAGAGCTGAAAAGTTTGCAGATAATGTCCTGACTGTTATATGTGACGGAATGGGCGGCGAAAGATGCGGTCTTGAGGCAAGTGAAAAAACAACAGAAGTTTTATTTGATGAATTTTGCAAAGGCTATAAAGATACGCTTGAAAAAAATGAAATAAAAGAGCTTCTTATAAAATCGGTTTCAGCTGCAAATTCGGTTGTTTATTCACTTTCAAAAATGAATTACAGAAGTTATGGTATGGGAACAACCTGCGTTGCGGCATTCGTAACTGAAAGCTGGGCATTGATTGCAAATGTCGGTGATAGCAGAGCGTATTATTTTGATAAGGGTAAACTTTTTCTTCTTACAAATGACCATACGGTTGTTAATGTTCTTTTGGAACAGGGTAAAATTTCAGAAAAAGAAGCAGAAAATCACCCTCAGAAGCATATGCTTACAAGAGCAATAGGCGTTGAACGTACAGTACAGACGGATTTTTTCAGTATTGACAGAACAAGAGATTCAAAACTACTGCTTTGTTCGGACGGTTTGTCGGGATATTGCAGCGGAAAAGAGATATGCGAGATTATGAGTGAAGATATTTCAAATGAAGAAATGGTAAAGAAACTTATGCATCTTGCACTTGATAAAGGCGGAAGAGATAATATATCGGTTTCAGTTGTGACAGAATATTAAGAAAGGCAGACAAGAACTATATGGAAAGAAATATAAATGACAAGTATATCGGAAAACGCCTTGATGGCAGATATGAAATAATCAGCCATATAGGTGAAGGCGGAATGGCTGATGTTTATAAGGCTGTTGATGTGCTTGATAATAAAACTGTGGCTGTTAAAATACTTAAAAAAGAGTTCGCTGAAAATGAGGAATTTTTAAGAAGATTCAGAAATGAATCAAAGGCAATAGCGGTTCTTTCACACCCTAACATAGTTAAAATATATGATGTTGGTTTTACGGAAAAACTTCAGTTTATCGTTATGGAATATATTGACGGTATAACACTTCGTGAATATATCGACAGCCAGAGAGTACTTACATGGAAAGATTCAGTTCATTTTATAGTTCAGATATTAAGAGCATTACAACATGCACATAACAGAGGAATTGTCCACAGGGATATAAAACCTCAGAATATAATGCTTTTTACAGACGGAACTATTAAGGTCATGGATTTCGGTATTGCAAAATTTGCAAGAGATCAAAGCCAGACAGCAACAGATCAGGCAATAGGAACGGTTCATTATATAAGTCCTGAACAGGCAAGAGGCGACGTTACCGACGAAAAAAGCGATATTTATTCTGTTGGTGTTATGTTCTATGAAATGCTGACAGGTCAGAAGCCTTTTGATACAGATAACCCTGTTTCAATTGCTGTTATGCATATGCAGGCACAGGCAAAACGTCCAAGAAGTATTAATCCCGACATACCTCCGGCACTTGAAGAAATTATTATGCGTGCAATGGAAAAAGATGCTGAAAACCGTTATCAGACTGCATCTGATATGATAAGGGATATAGAAAAATTTAAGGATAATCCTAATATAACATTTGGCTATTATTCGCAAGTCCCTCAGCAGCATCAGCAGCCATCGCATTATCAGAATCAAACAAGTTCACCTTATCAGCAGCAATATAGAAGCAGAACGGCTGTAAGGGAAAATCCTGAAAGAAGACCTCAGCGAAGGCAGGAATCTTACGTTGAAGAAAAAGCCGATGAACAGGAAGAAAACGGAAAATCCCTTTTTGTTCCTATTCTTATGGCGGTTACAATAGTCGTTGTTATCGTTGCAATATTTTTTGTTGCAACACTTTTCCAAAAAGTTTTAAGCGGCGACAGCCTGAACGGGCAGTTTGAAATGAAAAATCTTGTCGGTATGGATTATGATGAAGCTGTTAAAGCGTATCCTGATTTAAAATTCAATATAGCCGAAACAGATTATACAAACTATGATGAAAACATAATTTACGAACAGGATATTGAAAAAGGTGAAATGGTAAAATCTGGCGAAACTGTTAACGTTGGTGTCAGCCTTGGAATAAGCACTGTTAAGATAATAGATGTTACTGACTGGGATTATAAAACAGCGAAAGAATCGCTTGAAATGCAGGGCTTGAAAGTTGAAGTTCGTTATTCAACGAGTAAAACAATTGCAAAAGATAAAGTTATTGAAAGTTCTCCGGCGGCAGAAAGTGAAGTTGTGCTTAATTCAACTGTTGTAATTTATGTCAGCAAGGGAATGTCAAGTGAACCTGTAAAAGTTACGGATTTCGTTGGAATGACGATTGAAAAAGCCGAACAGCAGGCAAGATATCTTGGACTTGAAGTCGAAAAAGAAGCTGTTGATTCAGATGAAAAGGAAAATATAGTTGTTGAACAAAGCATAGATAAAGGCACAGAAGTTGAAGCAGGTACAACAATTACATTTAAATACAGCAATGGAAAGACACCTGAAACAACCGAGTCAAAGGGAACTGTAACATTTAATATGCCTGTTCCTACAAATGCTTCAGGCAGATTTACAATTGATTTCACAATAGATGGCGTTACTGTTTCTTCAACAGATTTTAATGCTGCATCAGGAAGTTCATCAATTAAGAGTGACATTCAGGGAAGCGGAACAAAAACAGTAGTTGTTATTTTGACAAACAATTCAAATTCTATGAATAAAACAATCGGAACATATAATTTTGATTTCTCAAATAACACATTTTCAACTGTAAGTGAAGATATTGAACAGGCTTTTTATGATGTTGATGGAATGAAAACAGAAACACAAGCACCGGCTGCAAATGAAAACGTACAGACAACAACAGAACAAAGTCAGGATGGTGACGATGAACAGCAATAATTTTCAGAATGGAAAAATAATAAAACTCACAGGGGGACTCTATACAGTAGAGTCCCCTATGGGTACATATGAATGCAAGGCAAGGGGAATTTTCAGAAAAAAAGGAATTTCTCCTGTAGTTGGGGACAATGTTGAATTTTCTGAAGGAATGATAGAAAAAATACAAGAAAGAAAAAATATACTTTTAAGACCGCCTGTTGCGAATCTTGACAGAATTTTTTTCGTTGTTTCAACAACAGAACCTGTTCCGAATTATTATGTGCTTGATCAGCTTATTGCGGTTGCAGAATCGCAAAATATAGAACCTGTTATAGTTGTTACAAAAAGTGACATTGACAAAAATGATGAACTCAAACAGGTTTATTCAAAAGCTGGTCTTAAAGTTATAGAAATAGATTACAATGATTCTAAAACAGTAAATAAAGTAAAAGAACTTATAAAAGATCATTGTTGTGCATTTACAGGAAATTCGGGAGTTGGAAAATCAACTCTTATGAATGCAATTGACCCTGAACTTAATATTCCCACAAATGCGATTAGTAAAAAACTCGGCAGAGGAAAGCATACAACAAGACATACTGAACTTTACCACATATGCGGAGGACTTGTTGCAGATACTCCCGGATTTTCAGCTTTTGACATAGCAGAATACTGTCAGATAGAAAAAGAAGAATTATCAGATTGTTTCAGGGAATTCAGAAGTCATATCGGAAATTGTAGATTTAATAACTGTACTCATACCTGTGAACCGGGTTGTGAAGTTATAGATGCGGTAAAAAATGGCGAAATATCCGAAAAAAGACACGAAAATTATTGTACTATGTATAATGAAATAAAACAGAAAAAGGAATGGTAAATTTGAAAGAAAGATGCTGTATAATATCAGGTTCACCTTGTGCGGATTTTCCTGAAAATTTTGATCTTGAAAACTGTTTTATTTATTGTGCAGATGGCGGATATAAATATGCAAAAAAATTCGGAATAAAGCCTGATATTCTCATAGGTGACTTTGACACTTGCCCTGAGGCTCTGAAATCGAATAATGAAGTAAAAAGATATAAACCCGAAAAAGATGAAACAGACACAATGCTGGCTGTTATGGACGCTGAGAAGCGTGGTTTTAAAGAAATATATATACTTGCAGCACTTGGCGGAAGATTCGACCATACTTTTGCAAATATCCAGACACTTGCATATATTTTTTCAAAAAATATGACGGGTTATATTTTGGATAAAAAAAATATTATAACTATGCAGAAAGCAGGCAGAAAGGAATATCTGAAAAAAGACGGATATTATTTTTCTCTTTTTGCATATGAAAATGTTGAAGGACTAACAATAAAAGGTGCGGAATATAATGCGAAAAATATAGATTTAACGCAGAATTTTCCACTTGGGGTGAGCAATAAAATAAAAGATGAAAAATGCATAATTGAATTTGAATCGGGTACATTGCTTGTTGTGTTTTCAAAAGATTAAATAAAAAAAGTAACAAAATCGCTTTCCTTGAATAGAATAAAACAAAGGAAGGTGATTTTTTTGAAAATAGTAATAGTAAAAAGTCCGAAAATAATGAGAGGTTTCTTCAGATTGTTTTTTGGAATAAAAAAAGAAGATTAGTAATATTTTCATAAAAATGGCCTTGCCCGAATATACATAGAGTATAAAAAAGGCGAGGTTATTTTTATGGAAGAATTTGAAGTTTTAAAAGAAGAATCTGAAAAAAAGAAGAGATTAAGTTTTGGAGATGTATTCTGGTTTCAGATAATTTTCTGTTTTGGAGCAGCATCGATATATTTTATAATAAAAATAGTTGATGAAAGTTTGTGCCAGCAGATAACTGATGAAATTGGAAAAATATGTGACCTTGAAAGATTAAAAGAGCTGTTTGAAATTATTATGGAAAGAGTAAATAAATGGCTTCATTTAGGATAAAAAATGTAGAAATATATCTGAGTGAACTGTTCTTATTTGCGTTGATATTCCTTGAAAAATTAACAGAAGAAAAAGTGATTATATGTCTTGTTTCGACGTGTTTTATACACGAAATGGGGCATATTTTTGCGTTATATATGACAAAAGAAAAAATATCAAAAATAAAATTTACAATTGGCGGAATAATAATAGTGCCAGAAAACAGACTAAAAAAGTTCAGTACAGAAATTTTGATATTGCTTTTTGGTCCGCTTTTTAATATAGTTTCAGGATTGATAATTTTAAAATTCAGCAAAGAAATGGGATACTTTTCGCTAATTACAGGCTTTTTTCATTTGATACCTTTCCAAATGCTTGACGGAGGAAGAATTTTGCTGAATATTTTAACAATAAAATTCGGATTGGAAAAAGCTGAAAAAATTGCTGTTTGCGTAAATAATATTTTTATTTTGATTGGTTTTATATTGTTGCTTGTTTTTCATATAAAAAATATTATTTTATGTGTTATTCTTGCTTTAAACGTCAGAAAAAGCAGTAAAAAGATATGATTTGGTATTTATTATATGTCAAAAGCAACAAAAATAATTAAAAAACAATATAAAAATCCGAAAACAGTGCCAAAAATCAAAAAAAGTCTTGACAAAGAGGAAGAGGCGTGATATAATAAACAAGCTGTCTGTTGAGGCACAGAGTTTTGAAAAGGAAAGCAGTAAGGCTGAACGGGAGTTCACAGAATGTTTACTTGACAAAACGGAGGAAATGTGATAAAATAGAGAGGCTGTCACAAAGAAAAGTTAAGGAAAGAAAACAGTTCATAAATTGTTTACTTGACAAAAGTTTTGAAATGTGATATAATAAAGGAGTTGCAGCGATAAAAACTGTGACTTAAAGTATCCTGAAAATTGAACAATGAGCGAAGAAAGTGTAGAATTACATTTACAAGAAAGACCCTTGGGTGCTGAAGGAATTCAGTACTGAAAGAAAATTCCTAAAAAATGAAGAGGAATTGAGTTTTTAAAAAAGAGTAATTTACGAGCTAGAAAGTTTGTAAAGAGCGAAGGTAATAAATACTTTGTTTAGGGTATTTAATTATACAATAAATAAAGAGTTTGATCCTGGCTCAGGACGAAC
>JALEJO010000060.1 GCA_022769365.1 Oscillospiraceae bacterium
AATTTCACATATCGAGGAAGATTTATAGACAGTTCAGAAGCCTGTACAGTAAGTTATGAAGCATCACAAAAAGTACATAATGCTTTAAAATGGCTTATTTCAAATCAGGGTATACATCTTGATAAAAAAGATGATGATTCAAAAAAAGAAAGTGGAATTTTTGGCGGAAGATGTTTTTTGTGCTGGAATCCTAAAGGAAGAGAAGTTCCAGGGTTAACATCACCGCTTCGGAGAAATACGGAAAAACCACCAAAGGTTTCAGAATATAAGGATATGCTTTCAAAAGTTATCAACGGTTATAAAACTGAACTTCCTGAAAAAGAAAATGTTATTATAGCCTCATTTGACGCAGCAACAACAGGACGTTTATCAATTTCTTATTATAATGAACTTATGGCATCTGACTATCTTGACAGACTTAAATTTTGGGATGAAACGTGTTGCTGGGTTACATATGATAAAAAAGTATATTCACCATCTTTATGGCAAATCGTTAACACAGCTTTTGGAACACTTAGAGAAACAAAAGGAAAAGAAAGTTTTAAAGCTGACGATAAAATTGTCCCTCAAATGATGCAGACACTTCTTAGTTGCAGGGTAGATATGGCTAAAATGCCATTGAATTTTATGAGGGCTTTAGTTTGCAAATCAGAAAATCTTCAACTTTGTAATGATATAAAAATCAGAAACAGTTTGCTTTTTACAACGTGTGCTGTAATAAAAAAATATAGATATGATTATTTTAAGGAGGACTGTCAAATGGCACTTGAACCACAGAAAAAAGACAGAAGTTATCAGTATGGCAGATTGCTTGCTGTACTTGAAAAAGCAGAAAAAGACACATACGCAATTGGTGAGGAAAGGGAAACAAATGCAATAAGAATGCAGAGTGTTTTTGTAAACAGACCTGCATATGCTGCAAAGATTCTTATTGAAAAAGTTAAAACAGGTTACTATCCGAAATTGAATGGCGGTTTGAAATTAAAGTATGAAAAGCTTATCGGTGAGATAATGGCTGTTATATCAGAATTTCCTGATAATGAATATAATAAATCGCTCTCTGAAACATATCTTTTAGGATATTACCTTCAGAAAAATTCGTTGTATGCAAAGAAAGAAAATGACACTGAAAATACAGAAGTTAAAACGGAGGAATAAAAAATGTCTGAATTAAAAAATAAAATTGATTTTGTTGTGCTTGTATCTGTTAAAAATGCTAATCCTAATGGTGACCCTCTTAATGGAAACCGTCCAAGAACTGATTACAATGGTATAGGTGAAATATCTGATGTATGCATTAAAAGAAAAATACGTAACAGAATGCAGGATTTAGGAGAATGTGTGTTTGTACAGTCAGATGAAAGAAGCGATGACGGTGCGAAGAGTCTTAAAGAAAGGGCAGAATGCCTTAAAAAGATAAAAGATGCAGATGAATATGCAAAGACAGCTTGTGAAAAATGGATTGATGTAAGAACATTCGGTCAGGTATTTGCTTTTAATGATTTTAATTGCAAATCTGTCGGAGTTCGTGGACCTGTTTCTGTTCATCAGGCGGTAAGTGTTAATCCTGTTGAAATAAATTCAATGCAGATTACAAAAAGTGTAAGCGGTGAAAAGAAAAAAAGCGGCGAAAAGGGTTCAGATACAATGGGTATGAAACATTTTGTACGCTTTGGATTATATGAAATAAAAGGTTCAATAAATGTACAGCTTGCAGAAAAAACAGGATTTTCGGAAGAAGATGCTGAACTTGTTAAAAAATGCCTTAGAACCTTATTTATAAACGATACATCTTCCGCACGTCCTGACGGTTCAATGGAAGTTTTGAAAGTATTCTGGTGGAAACATAATTGCAAAGATGGACAGTACTCATCAGCTAAAGTACACCGCCTTGTACATATAAATTTAAAAGATGGCATTGATATTCCGTCATCTGTTGATGATTATGAAATAACAGTTGACAGTCTGCCTGAACTTGAACCTGAAATTTTCGATGAAATATAAAGAAGACGATTTTTTGCAATTGTCGGGCATTCAGCATTTTTCTTTTTGCCGAAGGCAATGGTCACTTATACATATTGAACAGCAATGGAAAGAAAATTTTCTGACGGCTGAAGGAATTGTAAATCATGAAAGAGTTCACGATACAAATAATACTGATGTAAGAAATGGAATTGTAACTATTCGTGGGCTTGATGTTAAGTCTTATGAGCTTGGAATAAGCGGAACTTGTGATGCAGTTGAATTTTATCCGTCGGAAAATGGTGTTGCGTTGTATGGAAGAGATGGCAAGTGGCTTGTTAAACCTGTTGAATACAAACACGGCAAGTCAAAAGCAAATGATTGCGACAGACTTCAGACAACATCACAGGCAATGTGTCTTGAGGAAATGTTTTGTTGTAATATAAAAAATGCGGCAATTTATTATTGTGAAACACGCAGAAGAGAAACATTTGAAATAACAGATGAACTTAGAAAAAAAGTTACTGAAATGCTTGATGAAATGCATGATTGCTTTAGAAGGGGATATACATTCAAAGCTAAACAGAATAAAAATTGTAAAAGCTGTTCATTAATTGATTTGTGTATTCCTGAACTTGATTCTGTTTCTGATGTTAAAAAATATGTAAAATCGCATCTGGAGGAAGAACAATGAGAAAATTGCTGAATACTTTATATATTATGACAGAAACAGCATATCTTGCTTTAGATGGAGAAACAGTAGATGTTTTATTTGAAGATGGTACACATAAAAATGTACCTCTTCATACCATTGAATCAATAGTTTGTTTTTCTTATAAAGGTGCATCCCCTGCTTTGATGGGGAAGTGTGCAAAAGAAAATATAGGTTTAACTTTTTTCTCACCGCAAGGAAAATATCTTGCAACAGTAACTTCAGGAACAAATGGAAATGTTCTGCTTAGAAAAAATCAATTCAGATATACAGATGATGAAAAAATATCTCTTGACATATCAAAGAATTTTATTACAGGAAAAATATATAATTCAAAATATGTTTTACTAAGGTGTTTAAGAGATCATCCTTTGCAGGTTGACAAGGAAAAAATGCAAAAAGTTGTATCAAATATAAACAGATATTTGCTTGATGTTCAAAATGCAGATACAATTGATACGCTAAGAGGAATAGAAGGAAATGCAGCAGCGGAATATTTTTCTGTTTTCAATGAGCTTATATTAAATGATAAGGAAGAATTTGCATTTTATGGAAGAGTAAAAAGACCGCCGACAGACAGAATTAATGCATTGCTTTCATTTACATATGTTATGCTTTCAAATGATTGTGCATCTGCATTATATAGTGTAGGTCTTGATCCATATGTTGGGTTTATGCATAGCGACAGACCGGGAAGAAAATCGCTGTCACTTGATCTGGTTGAAGAACTTCGTTCTGTATATGCAGACAGATTTGTTTTGACACTTATAAATAATCGTATAATCAAAGATAATGATTTTGATATACAAGAAACAGGTGTTGTAAAATTAAAAGATGAAGCAAGAAAGAAATTTTTAAATGAGTGGCAGACAAAGAAAAAACAGATGATACAGCATCCTTATCTTAAAGAAAAAATTCCGTGGGGACTTGTTCCATACGTTCAGGCAATGCTTCTTGCAAGATGTGTAAGGGGTGATATTGATGGTTATCCGCCATTTTTCTGGAAGTAGGGTTGTAGCGAATGTTAGTTTTGATAACTTATGATGTTAACACAATGACATCAAAAGGCAAAAGCAGATTAAGAAGAGTTGCAAAAGTATGCTGCAATTACGGATACAGAGTTCAGAATTCTGTTTTTGAATGCAATTTAGATAGTGCAAAACTTGTATTTGTAAGAGCAGAACTTTTAAAAATAATAAATGAAAAAGAAGATAATTTAAGAATATATCATCTTGGAAATAATTATGACAAAAAAATAGAGATATATGGTTCTTCTGTTTCATATGACCCCGAAGAAACACTTATGCTATAAGTGCGAAGTATAAGCTGTTTGAGAATCCCTTTTAGGTTCGCACTAAAAAAATTATAGTATTGTTTGGAAATAATCGCAAAAATAGTAAGCGATGTTTTCGTGTGATACTTTTACTTTGCAAAGTTCACAATATGATGCTTTTTATTGATATAATTTTGTGAATATTTGCTGTCGCCCCTCACGTAGGGGCGTGGATTGAAATATTTTATCCACAAAGCTTGCTTAAACAAAACGCTGTCGCCCCTCACGTAGGGGCGTGGATTGAAATATGCCTAACTTGTTATGTATGATGTTGTGACATCGTCGCCCCTCACGTAGGGGCGTGGATTGAAATTTCTGCACGCTCTTTTGTTAAAAAATAGTTGTTGTGTCGCCCCTCACGTAGGGGCGTGGATTGAAATCTTTTTTTTGTGCGTCTTGTATTATCAGATGTTTGTCGCCCCTCACGTAGGGGCGTGGATTGAAATTATCATTGCCAAATCGGTAATTATCGATATTTGGTCGCCCCTCACGTAGG
>JALEJO010000067.1 GCA_022769365.1 Oscillospiraceae bacterium
TATGTTTCTTGAAATCAATAAGATAAAAAAACATTTTGGTGAAGGCGAAAGCCGTGTGGAAGTGTTGAAAGGCATTGATGCTGATATTGAGAAAGGTGAAATTTGCGTACTTCTCGGTCCATCAGGCTCAGGAAAATCCACACTTTTAAATATTATAGGTGGGATTGATAATGCAGATAGCGGTTATATTCGTATTGATGGTGAAAAAATCGAAGATATGAATGAAAAATCTTTGACCCTTTACCGTAGAAAACATCTTGGATATATTTTTCAGATGTATAATCTTATTCCTAATTTAAATATTAAGGAAAATATTGAAGTTGGTGCTTATTTAAGTGATAATCCGCTTGATGTAGATGAACTTCTTAAAACGCTCGGTCTTTATGAACACAGACATAAGCTTCCTAACCAGCTTTCAGGCGGACAGCAGCAGAGAACTGCAATAGGACGTGCAATAGTTAAAAATCCTGACATTCTTCTTTGTGATGAACCTACAGGTGCCTTGGATTATAATACTTCAAAAGAAATACTGAAACTTATTGAAGATATTAATAAGAAATATGGAAATACAGTTGTTATGGTAACTCATAATGATGCTATCAAAAATATGGCAGACAGAGTTATAAAATTGCGTGATGGTGTCATAAGAAAGAATTACAAGAATGAAACCAAGATTCCTGCCTCAGAACTTGAATGGTAAAAGGAGGCAGAAGAATGAGAAATCCTCTTAATAAAAGAATATTTAGAGAAATAAAAGGTGAAATTGGAAAATATGCCGTTATATTTTTATTTATGACTGCACTTATAAGCATTGTTTCAGGCTTTTTAATTGGTGATGAAAGTTTAAAAACTGCCTACAACGAAAGTTTTGAAAAATACAACGTTGAAGACGGAAATTTTGAGCTTGCAGAGAAAGCTGATGCAGATACTTTGAAATCAATAGAAGATGAAAAAGTAAAGCTTTATGAAAACTTTTATGTTGAAGAAAAAACAGATGATTTTGAAAGTACTATTCGTATTTTTGCAAACAGAAAAGAAGTGAATAAAGTTTGTCTGCTTAGTGGTGAAATGCCTGAAACAGAAACAGAAATTGCTCTTGACCGATTATATGCAAAAAATAATGACCTTTCAATTGATGACACTGTCAGTGTTGCAGGAAAAAAATTAAAAATTACTGGAATTGTTGCTTTGCCTGATTACTCTGCACTTTTCCAAAATAACACTGACTTTATGTTTGACAGTATAAAATTCGGTGTCGGAGTTATGACTGATGACGGATTTAAAACAATGGGTGAAAATCATATTTATTATAATTACTCTTGGAAATATGATAATCCTCCTGCCGAAGCTGACAGCAAAGAAGCAAGAGATATGGCTGATGACTTTTTAACAGCTGCATCTTCAAAAGTAATGTTCACAAACTTCATACCACGTTATTCATCAAACGCAATAAACTTTTCGGGTGATGACCTTGGCGGCGACAGAACTATGTTTCTTACTATGATGTATATTCTCATTGTTATAATTGCGTTTGTTTTTGCAATAACTACGAGCAATACCATAAGCAAAGAAGCGAATGTAATAGGAACATTAAGAGCGTCAGGATATACAAAAGCTGAACTCATCAGGCATTATATGTCAGCACCTATTATTGTTTTATCTATATCTGCTGTTGTCGGAAATATATTGGGATATACATTCTTTAAAACTGTTTTTGCTAATCTTTATCTTGGAAGCTACAGTTTAACATCATATAAGACATTATGGAACGCTACTGCCTTTATTGAAACAACGGTAATTCCTATTATAATAATGTCATTGATAAATTTTGTTATGCTTTGGAGATCGTTAAGCCTTTCACCATTGAAATTTATCAGACGTGATTTAAAGCGTCATCAGAAGAAAAAAGCCTTCCGTCTTAATACAAAAATCAGTATTATGACACGTTTCAAATTAAGAGTTATATTCCAGAATATTCCGAATTACATAACAATATTTGTCGGAATAATGTTTGCAGGATTTATACTTGTTTTTGGAACTATGTTCAGCCCTCTTCTTGATTATGTTGAAAATGAAACAATAGACAATATGATTGCGGCTCATCAGTATATACTTAAAACACCTGTTGATACAGAAACTGAAGATGCCGAAAAATATTGTGTTGGTTCATTGAAAACAACAGGAAAAAGCTTTACAGAAGGCATATCTATTTATGGAATATCTGAAAATAGTAAATATGTAGATGCTGACATAACAGGCGACAAAGTTTATATTTCAAGCGGTTATGCTGATAAGTATATGCTTAACAAAGGTGACAGCATAACTTTAAAAGAAGAATTTGGCGACAAAAAATATACACTTAAAATAGATGGTATCTATAAAAATCCTACTACTTTAGCAGTATTTTTAAGCCGTGAAAAATTCAATGATATGTTTGATAAGTCAGATGATTATTACAGCGGATATTTTTCTAATACAGGAATAGATGATATAGACAGTAATCTTATTGCAACAGAACTTACAGAAAAAGACTATACAAAATCTTCAAGACAGCTCAGACAGTCAATGGGAAGTATGATGAGTGTGTTCTGGATACTTGGTGTTGCAGTATTTATGCTTATTATATATCTTCTTGCAAAAATAATTATTGAAAAGAATGCACAGTCAATATCAATAACAAAAATACTCGGATATCAGAAAAAAGAAATAAACCGAATATATATTCACACAACAACAATTGTAACAATTATTTCTCTGATTGCTGTTCTGCCTATAATATATGTTCTTTTAAACTGGGTATGGCATATAATGATGACAAGATTTACAGGCTGGATACCATGCGTTGTCCAATGGGATGTTTATCTTAAAGTAATTATAATAGGTATTGTGACATATGCTGTTGTTGCCGTTTTGCTTATGCGTAAAACAAATAAAATTCCTTTGGGAGATGCTCTGAAAAACGTCGAGTAAGTTTTATAAAATATTGTACTTAACGCTATTATAAAAATCAACGCCTTCTTTCGGAATTGCTTCGTTAGAAGGTGTTTATTATAAATTTCACTTATTGATGAAATAAATATAAGATTTACAGTAAAAATTTGAAAAGAAGGACAAAATAAAATTCGAAAGAGTAATTAGTAATGAACATAAAACAGCAAAAGAAGATAAAAATATTTTTGCTTGAAGAATTTGGAGAAAATAATGGAACATCATTGTTTGAAAAACAAACAAAAATATTTAATACACTTATTAAAAACACAGAAAATAAATCAAAAAATCAGATGAAAACACTTGTTCAAACAATTCTTCCACGAATAGCATTATATAAAGTTCTGTTAAAAGATATTTCTTCAAAAGATGAGGTATATAGCTATATGCGAAAATATATGCTTGATAAAATTGCAGCTCCAAAACATTCATCTATGGAAAAAATGGAGAAAGTTCCGGGGTTTTACTTTATTTACAGCAATATATTTCTCAAAATTATGCGTACAACTGACTTGCAGGAAAGCACGCAGGAACACAGTAAAAATCACTTCAATGTTACAATAAGAAAATGTTTATGGCACAGTGCATGCATTGAGAATGGTTGTCCTGAGTTGTGCTGTTTGTTTTGTGATGTTGATGATGTTACATATGGCGGACTGAATAAAATAGGATTTACACGTACAAAAACATTAGGTTATGGCGGCGATTGCTGTGACTTTCATTTTTTTAGAAAATAATTTATTAAAGAAAGCAGAAGGTGAAAAATGAAATTAGACAGAATATCAGAAGAATCTATGAATGAAATTGTAAAGGCTTTTAGTGAGTATAAATACGAAGATCAGGAAGAGGGTATTTATTATCTATGCAAAGGCAAAAAAGGCATTGAAGATTATATGAAAGGTTTTGCTCTTGCAGGAATAAAAAGCGGTTGGTTATACACAATCAGTGAAAAAGAAGAAGGATATATTATGATTTCAGAGCCTTCAAGCAAAGTCAGTCTTGGCGGAATGAAAGACTTAATAGCAGGCACAATAAAAGGAATGGGACTTAAAGGGAGCATTCAATTTTTAAAAGATATGAAAGCATCAGGTGAGTCACTTGAAAGCAAATTGAAAAAAGAAAATAAGAAATTTATTCAAATTGAGATGCTTGTTGTAAAAAGAAAATATCAGAATAAAGGATATATGAAAAAACTGATTCAGATTGCATTTGATAAAGCTGACAAATTGGGACTACCTTGCATTGTATCAACAGACGGTATTTTAAAAATGAAAAAATATGAACATATAGGATTTGAACATTATCAGGATAGAAAATTTAAAGAAAAAGTATACGAACACGATTTAATCAGGTATCC
>JALEJO010000080.1 GCA_022769365.1 Oscillospiraceae bacterium
ATCAGGTAAAAATCTGTCTGTGATATATCTGTCTGAAAGAACAGCCGCCTGTATAAGTGCCTGATCGTGGATTTTAACACCATGGAATACTTCATATCTTTCTTTAAGACCACGAAGTATTGTAATAGTATCTTCAACAGTTGGTTCATTTACCATAACAGGCTGGAAACGTCTTTCAAGTGCGGCATCTTTTTCAATATACTGTCTGTATTCGTTTAAAGTTGTTGCACCTATACAATGAAGTTCACCTCTTGCAAGCATAGGCTTCAAAAGGTTGCCTGCATCCATTGCACCATCTGTTTTACCTGCACCAACAATTGTATGAAGTTCATCGATAAACAAAATTATCTTGCCTTCACTCTTTTTGATTGCATTTAAAACAGCTTTAAGTCTTTCCTCAAATTCACCTCTGTATTTTGCACCTGCAACCAATGCACCAAGATCAAGAGAGAAAATCTGTCTGTCTTTAAGGTTTACAGGAACATCGCCGTGAACAATTCTGAGTGCAAGACCTTCTGCAATTGCAGTCTTACCAACACCAGGTTCACCGATTAAAACAGGGTTATTTTTAGTTTTTCTTGAAAGTATTCTTATGACGTTTCTTATTTCGTCATCTCTGCCGATAACAGGGTCAAGCTTGTTGTTTCTTGCTGCTTCAACAAGGTCCTGACCATATTTTTTAAGAACGTCATATGTTTCTTCAGGATTTTCAGTATTTACTCTTTCATTGCCTCTGACTTCTGAAAGAACTTTCAGGAATTTATTTTTTTCAATTCCAAACTGTTCAAATATTTTTTTAACATCAGCATTTGCTGTTTCAATAATACCTATCATAAGGTGTTCAACTGAAACAAAAGAATCTTTCATCTGCTGAGCTGTTTTTTCGGCAAAGTTTATCGCACGGTCAAGGTCTGCTGTGATATAAACCGAATCAGTCGGTCTGTTTCCAACATAAACGGAAGGCATTGAATCAATCTTGCTTTCAACAGCCTTTAAAACAGCGTTTTTATCAATATTCATCTTCTGAATAAGAGAACCTATAAGTCCGTTTTCCTGACTTACAAGTGCATAAAGCAAATGTATCTGGTCTATCTGCTGATGTGAATGTTCAACTGCAACACTCTGTGCGGCTGATATTGCTTCTCTTGATTTTTGAGTTAATTTTTCAGCATTCATAATTCATTTCTCCTTTTCAAATCGTTTTATTTTCAGATAAATATTTTCTGTATGCAGTATCAATATTATAGAAAACATTTTCATCTTCTGTATTACTGAAAAAATACTGTATACATCTGTCGAGAAAATTTATATAGCCGACTATGGCATCACTGATTTCCTCTTCAGAACTTCCCTTTTCAGGAACAAGTTTTCTTGTAAATCTGCTTCTTTCAATAGTGTAAAAATCATTTTCTTTCACCCCTGTGTACTTTTCTTCAATTCTACAAAAGAATTTAAAGAAATAATCAAGAAGTTCAATAAGCCTTTCATTTTGTGTTCTAAGCATAACTTTAAGATAACCGCAAAAACCGTTCGCATCGGTTGTTATTTCAACCTGATACTTAATAGTCGGGTTATACTTATATTTTAATGCTTTTCTTGCGGCAAAAAGCATATCAGAATTCTGGGGCAAAACGATAAAAGGCTTCTCAAGTCGTTCTCCGATGTTTCCGAATATTTGCCTTACTCTTTGCTGTGGAGTGATATATGAAGTATGTGCTGCAAGTATACGGTTTATAAGTGCTGAACGACTTATTCCCATACTATACGCTTCTTCATCTATTTTATCCACAACTTCATCTGTTAAAACAAGACTATAAACACTTCTCTTCATAAGATGTCATAACCGGATTCCTCATCCTTTTTCCTCCTTTCTTATTTTCTGATTATATTATAGCACACTTTTCAAAACTTGTCAAGTGTTTTATATAATTTTTTTTGCAAATTATTATTTTTATTTTTTAATTAGGAGTGAGAAATGAGGAATGAGGAATTGCGGTGTCGGTAAAGCCAACAAATCCCTCTCTCTCACTTTGTGACGTTTTTCCTTGGGGAGATAACCTCTCAGTCAGCATTCGCTGACAGCTCTCCTTAAAAGGAGAGCCATAATAACAACTTTGTGCAAATCTATTAAAAGCCTCTCCTTTTAAGGAGAAGTGACACAGCGTAGCTGTGACAGAGAGGTTTTGAATCCGTCAGCGTAAGCTGACACCTTAATTCCTCACTCCTAATTCAGTTAGTTTCTAATTAAATAAAAAAGTCCATTCGCCAAAAAGCGAAAAGACTTTTGTATAATTTTCAGTTAGCAACATGGTGTACAGCAGCAATTGCAGAAAATATTCAAGCAACACATTTTAAGGCACCAATCTGAACCGCTTGAAGTTTCGTATCCGTAACTTTGCTGTCTTTGTTGATAATTTCCGTAAGGGTTGCTATATGAACTGCCCGAAGTATACGGGTTATTATAAAATGTTCCTGGATTTTCAAGCTGAGATAAAAGCTGTTTGTATTTGGCATTTGAAGGGTCCATTGAAACGGCTTTTTTTGCATATTCCAACGCTGTTTCCTTGTTGTTTGTGCCTAAATTTGCAATTGATGAAACATAGTACCATTCAGCATTTCTGTTTTTAACATTATTAAGCAAAATAATCGCCTGACGATAAGCACCCATATTAAAATATTTCACTGCTTCACTAAAATATCTTTCGTCATCACTCTGACCTGCATATGAACTTGCCGAACTGTTATAACCGCTGTATGAATAGGAAGAAGAAGTTTTATGTTTTCGCTGATTCATTATGTCTTCATAAGCAGTCTGAACATTTTTAAATTTTTCTTCGAGTTGTTCTTTATTAGGATTATTTATATTTGCATCAGGGTGATATTTTCTGCAAAGAGTTCTGTATGCCTTTTTAACCTCATCATCAGTTGCTGTTGGAGATACCCCCAGTACGCTGTATGGATCCATCATATTTTTTTCTCCTTTTTTCTTTTATATCCGCAAATTTCTGCCAGATACCCATATATAGTATGTTTCTTAAGATTTCAACATTTTCCTCTATCGGAAGCATTTCAAATTCATCTGCACATTCAGAAATATATCTCATTAAAATATCATTGCAATAATTATCAAATTCTTCCCTGCTCATCGATTTAAAATCATTTGTAAAAGGGTTATAACTTTTCTTTTTCAGGTCGTGTTCAATATCTTCATAAGCATCAAGAATGTAAAGAAATCTTCCGAGATAACTCCCGATTTTTTTAAGATGCTTGCACCATATATCATCTTTATAAGCAAAAATTTCTGAAACTATTTCACCTGAATAATATGCAGGAATTTCATAATCATAATTTTTCTCTTTTTCAGTTTTTTCAAGTTCTTTTGTATAATGAATAATATTATTTATTTTATCATCATAAGATTTTTTTAGCAATTTCTTGTACGGAGATTTAAAAAACATCTTTTTAAAATTTCCCGATATTTTTTTCTCATCATTACAATCATCACAAAATTTGAAATATGTGTATAAAACGAGCATATCAGCGGCATATTCTGTTGCAGAATTCATTCTGAAAATATGTTTTTTCGGCGTTACAACACATCTTTTCATACTGATCTCTGTTTCAGGTTCATATAAACCTGTCAAAAGAAGTATAAGAAAAACTATATCATAATTAAGTGCTGCCTGTGCAGTTATGCCGTATTTTTCTTTAAGGCAATGACACAAACCGCAATAATACGAACGATAAATGTCATACTCTTTAAATTTCAATTCAGGCTTGAATGTCTGAACATATCCGTACAAGTTTTTCAGCTCCTTTTAGTGAAAATACAGCCGCATTTCGGACAAGTTATCTTGATTTTTCCTCTTCCTTTCGGAACGCTCAAAATCTGCTTGCACTTAGGACATTTATATAAATGATGCGTTTTTCTCTTCTGCATTCTGCTTTTTTTAATTCTGAAAAAGTTTTTAACTTTATATTCAGCCTGCATATATTTTCTGTTTTCTTCCGCTCTTTTGCTTATATTTTTAGAAAATACTCTGAAATATGTGTATATAAATAAAGCATATTCGAGAATATTCAAAAACCAAAGGAACGGAAATATATTAGTCACGATTGTAAGCAGAACCCACAATGCAATAAAAAGTATAAATAAAAATCTTGAAAATCTGTCAAACCCGTATCTTCCATACATAAAGGCTGCAAATTTCAATCTAAGTTTCTGAAACATATTAAAATACTTCCTTTCCTTTTTTCCTGTAATCCCTGAAAATAATATTTATATAATATCACAAATTTGCCCAAATGTAAAGTTTTTTCACCTAAATTTCA
>JALEJO010000092.1 GCA_022769365.1 Oscillospiraceae bacterium
GCCTGCTGCAAAACTTAAAAGATAAGGCAGAATAGGCACAATAATTCCTGCAAGAAGAATAGTTAAAACAGCACTCACAGGTTCAACAACACCCGAAAGCGTTCCGTAAAGGAATGCTTTTTTCTTGCTCATTCCTTCTGATTTCAGTGGCATTGAAATGATTGCACCTTCAGGAAAATTTTGAATTGCAATTCCAATTGATAAAGCTAATGCACTTGTAAGGCTTATATCATAATGTGAAAGTCCTGCATAAACAACTCCCACAGCCATACCTTCAGGAATGTTATGGAGCGTTACAGCAAGTACAAGCATAGTTGTTTTTTTTAAACTGCTTTTTTTGCCTTCAGGTTTATCTGAATTCATATGAAGATGAGGGATTATTTTATCAAGAATCAAAAGGAAGAAAATTCCAAAAAGGAATCCGACTGATGCAGGAATGAAAGATAATTTTCCCATTGCTGAAGATTTTTCAATTGACGGAATTAAAAGACTCCATATGCTTGCAGCAACCATAACACCCGCAGCAAAACCTGTCAGGGCTCTTTGTATGGTGTAGTTGATATTTCTTTTTAAAAACAGAACACACGCCGCACCAAGTGTTGTTCCGATAAATGGAATAAGTATTCCCTTGAAAATTTCAATATTCATAGCAAAACTCCTGTAAATTTGTATATTTCTTTTAATATATTTATACTATTAGACTTTAAAACTATTTGTTACTTACAATATAGTTAGTTTATGCTAATTAAATTATAGCATATAATACAATAGAATTCAAGTATTTAGTTGAATTTAAGAAGAATTATAGAAAAATACTATAGAATGCAATAGATATAGCTTATTTGACATTTTTTTCTGTGAGTGATAAAATATAATATAGAAAAAAGAGCAGAAAAAGAGGAATTATAATGAGGTTTATTGATTTTCATACACATATTTATCCGCAGAAAATTGCCGAAAAAGCAACGCAAAGCGTTTGTGAATTTTACGACCTTCACACAGAGTGCAATGGTACAGCGGAAGAACTTTATGAACTTGGCAAAAAATCGGGTGTAACGGATTTTGTTTTGCTTCCTGTTGCAATAAAAGCATCACACGTAAGGTCCATAAATAAATTTATAGTTGATGTTCAGAGCAGCAATGAAGCTTTTCACGGGTTTGGCTCAGTCCACGCAGATATGAAAGATATAATCGGTGAGCTTGACTTTATAAAAGAGTCAGGCTTGAAAGGCGTTAAAATTCACCCTGACACGCAGCGTTTTAATATTGATGATGAAAGACTTTATCCGCTTTATGAATCAATTGAGGGTAATATGCCGATAGTTATACATTGCGGTGATCCGAGATATGATTATTCGCACCCTTCAAGACTTAAAAAAGTTCTCTCGGATTTTCCGAAACTTCACGTTATAGCCGCACATCTTGGCGGCTGGGAGATATTTGAAACGGCAAGTGAAATATTAAAGGATCAGAATTGCTATTTTGATATATCAAGCTGTATGCCGTTTATGTCTGCTGAAAAAATGGTGGATTACATAAACACGTACGGAGATGAAAGAGTTCTTTTTGGTACGGATTATCCACTTTGGACTCCTGAAAGAGAAACAAAATCATTTTTGAAACTTCCATTATCTGAAAGTGCAAAAGAAAATATTGCATATAAGAACGCACTTGAAATTTTAAAGGGAAATTTTTATTATTAAAATAGCAAAAGGGCAATATCTATTGTTGATATTGCCCTAATTGTTACAAATTAAAAAATATTTCCGAAGACACTTGACATTTGAGTTAGTGTATGCTAAAATATAATAAGGTTAACGAATGCTAACTTTTTGAATTTTTATTCGTGTTATAATCTTAAAAATTTACTTAAACATCAAGGAGGGAAGAATTATGATGCCTTTATCATTTGCTAATGTTGGAGAAGAAAACATTATAAAAAAAGTGGGCGGCAATCCTGAAACAAAAAAACATCTTGAAAATCTTGGATTTGTTGTCGGTGGTACTGTTACAATAATAAACACCCTCGGCGGTAATGTTATTGTAAATGTTAAAGATTCAAGAGTTGCTGTTTCAGAAGAAATGGCACGTAAAATTATGGTGTAATCTATTAATGTAATGGAGGTGTTTTAATGGCAACATTAAAAGAAGCTAAAGTAGGCAGCACTGTTAAGGTTAAAAAGCTTACAGGCGAAGGTGCAATCAAAAGAAGAATTATGGATATGGGCATAACAAAGGGTGTTGAAATCTATATCAGAAAAGTTGCACCGCTTGGTGACCCTATTGAAGTAACAGTAAGAGGCTATGAACTCTCTCTTCGTAAAGCTGATGCTGAAATGATTGAAGTGGAATAAATTTCGATTTATTTCACTGATTATTTTAATTTAGAGTTAGAAGATACTAACTAAGAAAGGATTTTACAAATGGGAATTAAAATTGCTCTTGCCGGTAACCCGAATGCCGGTAAAACCACTTTGTTTAATGCCCTGACAGGTTCTAATCAGTTTGTTGGTAACTGGCCGGGTGTTACAGTGGAAAAGAAAGAAGGTAAATATAAGGGAGATAAGGAAGTTACAATAACTGACCTTCCTGGTATCTATTCACTTTCTCCTTACACACTTGAAGAAGTGGTTGCAAGAAACTACCTTATTCAGGAAAGACCTGATGCCATATTAAATATAATAGATGGTACAAACCTTGAAAGAAACCTTTATTTAACAACACAGCTCGTTGAACTTGGCATACCTGTTGTATGTGCGGTTAATATGATGGACGTTGTTAAGAAAAATGGTGACGTTATAAACACATCAAACCTTGCAAAAGAACTTGGATGTGAAGTTGTTGAAATATCAGCACTTAAAGGCACAGGAATTAAAAAGGCTGCTGACAAGGCAATAGAAATAGCAAGAAGCGGCAAGGAAATGATACCTCAGCATAGCTTTTCAGGTTGCGTTGAACACGCAATAGCACATATCGAAGAAGCTTGCTTACATGACAGACCTGAAGAACAGCAGAGATGGTACGCAATAAAGATTTTTGAAAGAGATTCAAAAGTTCTTGAAGCGTTAAACATTGATTCAAAAACACTTGAACACATCGAACAGGATATTCAGGCTGCTGAAAAAGAAATGGATGATGATGCAGAAAGTATCATAACAAACGAAAGATATGTCTACATTGCATCTATTATAAAAGGTTGCCTTAAAAAGAAGAATAAAGGCGGTCTTACACTTTCAGATAAGATTGATAAAATCGTTACAAACAGAATACTTGGTCTTCCGATATTCGCAGCAATTATGTTCCTTGTTTACTATATAGCAATGGTAACAGTTGGTGCATCTGCAACAGACTGGGCAAATGACGGACTTTTCGGTGATGGTTGGCATTTGCTTGGAATAGGCACAAGTGCTTATAATGATGCGGCTGACGATTATGGCGATACAAATGCAATAATCGACGGATACATAGCATATCTTGGTGATGAAGGTGTTGATACATCTGAACTTGAAGGTCTTGTTGATACAGAGTCAGATGATTTTGACGGCGAAGCTGCCAAAGAAGCACTCTTAACATATGTTGACCAGTACAACGCTGATTTTACATACGATGTTGAAGATGAAGAAACACTTGAAATTACAGAAGAAACAGCTTCAATTGCAGATCTTGAAGATGCAGCTGATAAGTTTGCAGAAGGTGAACCTGATCCTTCAGAATATGGTGTATGGGTTCCTGGTATTCCTGTTTTACTCGGAAATGCACTTGATGCAATAAACTGCAACGAAGTTATAAGCGGACTTATCCTTGACGGTATTGTTGCCGGTGTTGGTGCAGTTCTTGGTTTCGTACCACAGATGCTCGTACTTTTCATTCTCCTTGCTTTCCTCGAAAGCTGCGGATATATGGCACGTATTGCATTCGTACTCGACAGAGTATTCAGAAAGTTTGGTCTTTCAGGTAAGTCATTTATTCCTATTCTTATCGGTACAGGATGCGGTATTCCTGGTATTATGGCGTCAAGAACAATTGAAAATGAACGTGACCGCCGTATGACAATTATGACAACAACATTTATACCTTGCGGTGCTAAAACACCATTTATAGCAATGATTGCAGGTGCTATATTCGGAGGAAGTGCATGGGTTGCAACAGGTGCTTACTTCATTGGTATTGCAGCAATTATTATTTCAGGTATTATGCTTAAAAAGACAAAAATGTTCGCAGGCGATCCTGCACCATTCGTAATGGAACTTCCTGCATACCATATGCCTACAATCGGAACACTTCTCCGTTCAATGTGGGAACGTGGATGGTCATTCATCAAGAAGGCAGGTACAATAATCCTTCTTTCAACAATCGTTGTATGGTTTACAACATACTTTGGTGTTGTTGATGGTTCATTTGGAATGCTTTCAGAAGATCAGCTCGACAATAGTATTCTTGCTACAATCGGTAAGGGAATATGCTGGATATTTGCACCTCTTGGATGGGGTAACTGGCAGGCAACAGTTGCTGCTGTTACAGGTCTTGTTGCTAAGGAAAACATCGTTGGTACACTTGGTATCCTCTATGGCGGTGTTGAAGGTCAGACAGTATATCAGGCAATGGGTCATGCATTCACACATATTTCAGGTATGTCATTCCTTATATTCAACCTTCTCTGTGCTCCTTGCTTCGCAGCTATGGGTGCTATCAAGAGAGAAATGAACAATGCAAAGTGGTTCTGGTTTGCAATTGGTTATGAATGCGGATTCGCTTATGTAATCGCACTTATAGTAAATCAGCTTGGAAACCTCTTTACAGGAAATGTTCACGGTGTTGGAAACATAATAGGAATAATAGTTGCATTTGCACTTATTATTGGTCTTATCTATATGATCTTCAGACCATATAAGGAAGCAACAACACTTACAAAGAAAGTAAGAGTAAGCAAAAAGGCGTAAACAGATTTTTAAAATTTAATAGGAGGTCTTGTTAAATGGGAACAGTAGTAGGAACAGGGTTAGTTATCATTGTACTTGCTGCAATTGTAGTTGCTATAGTTTTTTCAATGTATAAAGATAAGAAAAAAGGCAAGTCCTCATGCGGCGGAACTTGTTGTCATTGTCCAAATTCGGCAATGTGTCATTCAGTACAGAAAGGCAAAGTAAAGCTGCACAAAGAAAAATGAGTTTTTCATAATAATTACCCTTATAAACAGCATTTACCCCGTTCAGCAATGAACGGGGTAAACTGTTTTTTTATTTAAAGTATTAATTAGTTTTTTGAAATAAACTCTTTGATTATATTTCTGTAAGCATCATTTCTATGCGTTAAAGTATCAATAAATTTAAGCATTTCAGATTTACCAATAAGTTTAAGTTCATCAACTTCTTCTTTTTGCATAGTGCAATCACTTAAATCAAAATCTTTTTCAAGAAAGAAAATATCTTGAAAAACGCCTGTATCACTCATAGCCTGACCAATAAAAATAAAATCATTTTCATCAGCATTAAGACCGACTTCCTCAGAAACTTCTCTCATAGCACCAACTTTTGAAGTTTCACCTGATGAAACCGCTCCGCAGGTTATATCCCATGTTGAAGGGCGAGTGCGTTTTGTTGAACTTCTTTTTTGTATAAGATATTCGCCTTTTTTATTTCTTATTATAATGTGTGAGGCTTTAACATGTTCGCCTTTTTCAAGTTTGCGACTGTATCTTTCAATAGTTTTTCCTGTAAGTTTATCATTGTCATCATAAATATCAAGAATTTCCATCATTTATTTCCTTTCATAAAAAAATAAGCCCCTGAACGAAACAGGGGCTTATAACGGCTTAGTTTTTAATACTGTGCATAGGTGCAGGAATTCTTCCGCCTCTGTTAATGAATTTAGCAGGGGATTTTGTATTGAGAGGCATAACAGGACCACTTCCGAGAAGTCCGCCAAATTCAAGAATTTCGCCCTCTTTTTTACCTATTGCAGGAATAAGCCTTGCAGCAGTTGTTTTGTTGTTTACCATACCGATAGCAGCTTCATCAGCAATAATTGCTGAAATAGTTTCAGCTGTTGTTTCACCAGGTACAACAATCATATCAAGACCAACTGAACATACAGCAGTCATAGCTTCAAGTTTTTCTATTTTAAGAGTTCCGTCAAGAGCAGCATCTATCATACCGGCATCTTCTGAAACAGGTATAAACGCACCTGAAAGACCGCCGACATTTGATGAAGCCATAACACCACCCTTTTTAACAGCATCGTTAAGAAGTGCAAGAGCGGCTGTTGTGCCGTGTGTGCCGCATGTTTCAAGACCAATTTCTTCAAGAATATGTGCAACACTGTCGCCGACAGCAGGTGTAGGAGCAAGTGAAAGGTCAACAATACCGAAAGGAATTCCGAGCATTTCAGAAGCCTTTGAACCAACAAGCTGACCCATTCTTGTAACTTTGAAAGCTGTTTTCTTTATAATATCAGCAATTTCATTAATGCTTGCTTCAGGGTGTTTTGCAACTGCGGCACGAACAACACCAGGACCTGAAACACCAACATTAAGAACACAGTCTGCTTCGCCAACGCCGTGGAAAGCACCTGCCATAAATGGGTTATCTTCAGGAGCGTTGCAGAAAACAACGAGCTTTGCAGGTCCTATACAGTTGTCTGAAGCTGTAAGTTCAGCCGACTGTTTAACGATTTTACCCATAAGAGCAACGGCGTCCATATTGATACCTGTTCTCGTTGAACCAACATTAACTGATGAACAGATATTCTGTGTTTCAGCAAGAGCTTCAGGAATAGAGTGAATGAGTTCAAGGTCGCCTGCACTGAATCCCTTGTGAACAAGTGCTGAATAACCGCCTATAAAGTTTACTCCGCAAGTATCAGCAGCTCTCTGGAGAGCTTTTGCAAATTTAACAGGGTTCTGACCTTTGCAGGCAGCAGCAAGCATTGCGATAGGTGTAACTGATATTCTTTTGTGGATAATCGGAATACCATATTCCTTTTCGATTTTTTCACCTGTTGCAACAAGTTTTTCAGCTTTTGAAGTTATTTTATCGTAAACTTTAACACAAGCCATATCAATATCAGGGTCAATGCAGTCAAGCAATGAGATCCCCATTGTTATTGTTCTTATATCAAGATATTCATCCTGAATCATACGGATTGTTTCAAGTATATTTTTTGCGCTCAGAGCATCTAACATAATATATTATTCTCCTGACTGTCAGTTATATTTTATGCATTGAATTGAAAATGTCTTCATGCATTGTGTGGATAGAAAGACCAAGTTCTTTGCCAAGGTCATTCATTTTATCTGCTAAAACATCAAAGTCAACAGTAAGCCCTGAAATATCCACCATCATAATCATAGCGAACATATCCTGAAGTACAGACTGAGTAACTTCAATAACATTAGCTTTGTATTCAGCACAAATGCCGCTTACTTTGTGTAATATTCCGACATTGTCCTTTCCTATAACTGTAACAACTGCTTTCATATTGTTTACCTCCAATAGAATTTATATAATAAATGCAAAGTGCATTTAATCTGCTAAACCATTAACAGCACTGATAAGTGCGAGAACAGAACTTGTTGTAATATCTGAATTAAGACCAACACCCCAGAAAACTTTACCGTCTTTTTCAACGCTGATGTATGAAACAGCATCTGATTTTGATGTGTACTGAACAGCGTGTTCTGTGTATTCTGTGAGAGTAAAGTCAGTACCAAGCATAGCTTTTATACCGTTGCTTACTGCATCAAGTCTTCCGTTGCCTTCAGCATAAATTGTTGCATCTTCGCCATTAACAGAAAGTGTTAATGTTGCACCAATTATACCGCCATTTTTCTGTACATAATGAACTTCTTTGAGTTCATACGGCTTTTTAACATTAAGGAACTTTTCCTTGAATATTTCAAAAACTTCATCAGGCTGAAGTTCTTTATGTGCGTGGTCAGAAACATCTTTTACCATATAGCTGAGAACTTCTCTCATCTTTTTCGGCATATTAAAGCCGTACTGTGTTTCAATGATGTATCCTATACCACCCTTGCCTGACTGGCTGTTTATTCTTATAACGTCTGTTTCATAAACTCTTCCAACGTCCTCAGGGTTAATAGGAAGATATGGAACTGTCCATGTTGAAAGATTGTTTTCAGCACGGTACTTCATACCCTTTGCAATAGCGTCCTGATGTGAACCGCTGAAAGCCGCAAAAACAAGTTTACCGCTGTATGGACTTCTTTCATAAACGTGCATCTTTGTAACTCTTTCATAAAGTTCGCATATTTCAGGCATATTTGTGAAGTCGAGCATAGGGTCAACACCCTGTGAAAACATATTCATCGCAAGAGTGATTATATCAACGTTACCTGTTCTTTCACCATTTCCGAAAAGAGTACCTTCAATTCTGTCGCCGCCTGCAAGAAGTCCGAGTTCACTGTCTGCAACACCGCAGCCTCTGTCATTATGTGGGTGAAGTGAAATAACAACGTTTTCTCTGTATTTGAGGTGGTCGTTCATATATTCAATCTGATTTGCGTAAACGTGCGGCATAGAAAGTTCAACTGTAACAGGGAGATTGATTATAACAGGGAAGTCCTTTGTAGGCTGCCATACATCAAGGACAGCATTGCATACTTCCGCAGCATATTCAGGTTCAGTTCCTGTGAAACTTTCAGGAGAATATTCAAAAATGAAGTGACCTTCTGTGTTTTCTCTGTACTTTTTACAAAGCTTGGCACCTGTAACGGCAATCTGCTTTATTTCTTCCTTACTCTTTCTGAAAACCTGCTGTCTTTGTGCAAAAGATGTACTGTTGTAAAGATGAACAATAGCGTGTTTTGCACCTTTGAGTGCTTCAAAAGTTTTAGCTATGATGTGTTCTCTTGCCTGAGTAAGAACCTGAATTGTAACATCATCAGGAATCATATCGTTTTCAATAAGAGTGCGGCAGAATTCGTATTCTGTTTCAGATGCAGCAGGGAATCCTATTTCAATTTCCTTGAAGCCTATTTTAACAAGAAGTTTAAAGAAATCAAGTTTTTCTTCAAGGCTCATAGGTGTGATAAGTGCCTGATTTCCGTCACGGAGGTCAACACTGCACCATATAGGAGGCTTTTCAATGTAGGATTTTGAAGCCCATCTCATAGGAGGATTTTTTACATCATAATATTGTCTTGTGTAATTAACTGAATTTTTCATTACCATAAGTTTTAGCCTTTCTTCAATTGATTTTGATATATTCGACATATGAAATCCGTTTAACACTGCTTCTAAAAAGAAAAAACTCCTTTACATCAGCAGCAAAAAACCGATATAAAAGAGACGAAGAAAAATATCTCCGTGGTACCACTCTAATTAACATTAATAAAATGCTCACTCTGCGTATATCATACAATATACTTCTCTGTAACGGGAGAACCCGTTTACGCTTACTTGCAAAATGCTTTCAGCCCAACAGCTCAGGGAGGAGTGCATAAAGAAGTAAAACCTGCTTCTCACCAAACGCAGTTCTCTGTGGATTTACCGACACAATACGCTTTTTCCCGTCAAAGCCTTTAACTTATAACTATTATATACGAAAAAATCTTTTTTGTCAAGGTTATTTAAGTTTTTTTTTAATGTTTGTAATGCTAATAAATTGTATATGTGAAAAATGATAATTTTTTAATAGATTTTCAGGTTGAGTTTTGTTTATAACGTCAAAAAAGTAAACACCTACTTGATTTATTCAATATAAAGTGGTATTATAATTATTACCAGTAAATATGGGGTAGTTTGTATTTTTTACTATTAAATTGAGTGGTTTTGACCCGTTATTATGTTGAATTATGTGTTATAGCGGTTGAAATTGAGTGTTTTGACGTTAAAATACTTGTTTTTATTTAAAAATTTTGAAAATGCTGAAATTATTTTAAAATCACTTTAATCCATAAGAATATTATCATAAAGGTAGGAATTTTGTATGAAAATTACGGGTGCGGCAATAGTTGCCGAAACTTTGATTGAACAGGGTGCCACAACGGTTTTTGGTTATCCGGGCGGTCAGGTAATTAATTTATATGATGCTTTGTACGAAAGAAGCGACAGAATACATCATGTTATAACTGCACATGAACAGGGTGCTGCACACGCTGCAGACGGCTATGCAAGAGCAACAGGTAAAGTCGGTGTCTGCATTGCAACTTCAGGTCCTGGTGCAACAAATCTTGTAACAGGTATAGCAACTGCACAGCTTGATTCAATTCCGCTTGTTGCAATAACAGGTAACGTTCCAAACAGTCTTATCGGACGTGACAGCTTTCAGGAAGTTGATATTGTCGGTGTAACAATGCCTATTACAAAGCATAATTTCTTTGTGAAGAAAATTGAAGATCTCGCACCAACAATCCGTGAAGCTTTTAAAATTGCAAAATCAGGCAGACCTGGTCCTGTCCTTGTTGATATTCCAAAGGATGTTCAGTGTGCAATTTATGATTATGAGGTTCAGCCGGTAGTTGAACCGGATGCAAATCCTGTTGCATGTGAATGCAAGATAGATGAAGCTGTAAAGCTTATAAATGAAGCAAAGAAACCTTACATATACTGCGGCGGCGGTGTTGTTACAGGTGATGCATCAAAGGAAGTTGCTGAACTTGCTGAAAAGATTGATGCACCGTTTGGCTGTACTATGATGGGTGTTGCAATATCACCTAAGTCAAACAAGAGATTTCTTGGTATGGAAGGTATGCACGGTCAGTATGCGTCTTCAATTGCACAGAATGAAAGTGACCTTATCATAACATGCGGATGCCGTTTCAGCGACAGAGGCACAGGCAATGTAAATAAATATGCAAAGAAAGCAAGAATCATTCATATTGATATTGATGCTGCTGAACTCGACAAAAACATTAAAACAACTCTCCCTATGCAGGGCGAAATAAAAGATACACTCAGAAAGATTATCGACAAGGTTGATAAGGCAAACCACAGTGAGTGGATGAGTGAAGTTGAACAGTATAAAAAGGAAGAGAACGAAAAGACATACAGATTTGATGAATACAGAGAAAAACTCAAGGATTCAATTCTTCCTTACGATGCAATAGATGCCCTTAAAGAAGCGGCAGGCAGTGATGCGATTCTTGCAACAGATGTAGGACAGCACCAGATGTGGGCTGCACAGAGATATGATTTCGACCACCCGAGAGATTTCATATCAAGCGGCGGACTTGGTACAATGGGCTTTGGTATGGGTGCTGCAATAGGTGCATATTTTGGCACAGGCAGACCGGTTGCACTTGTTACAGGTGACGGCAGCTTCGGAATGAACCTTAATGAACTTGCAACAGCAGTTTCAAACAATGTTCCGCTTGTTATTCTTATTCTTAATAACGGTGTTCTTGGTATGGTTCGTCAGTGGCAGACACTTTTCTTTGACAAGCATTATTCACAGACAACACTTAACAGAAAAACTGATTTTGTAAAGCTTGCAGAAGCATTCGGTGCAGAAGGTTTCAGAGTTTACAACATTCCTGAACTTAAAGATGCACTTAAAAAGGCTTTTGAACTTAAATCACCTGTTGTTGTTGACTGTATTATAAATGAAGATGAATTTGTTCTTCCTATGCTTCCACCAGGGGGAAGTATTGATGATATGATTTGTAAGTGAGGTAGCGAAATATGAAAAATTATACAATTGCGATAATAGTTTCAAATCTTTCAGGTGTTCTCACACGTGTAACAAGTATGTTCACAAGAAGAGGCTACAACATTGACACACTTACAGTCGGTGAAACAGAAGACCCTGAATTTTCAAGAATAACAGTTACAGTTTACACAGAAGAATCAGGCTGCAACCAGATTGTCAGCCAGTTAAAGAAAATGCACGACGTTAAAAACGTTGCAGTTCTCAATAATTCTGAATGTGTAACAAGAGAACTTGTTCTCATAAAAGTTAAAAATTCACCTGAAAACAGACAGGATATTCTTTCAGCTGTTGATGTTTTCCGTTCAAAGATAATAGATTACTCAACAACATCTGTTTGTATTGAAATAACAGGTGAACCAACAAAAATCAATGCTTTTATTGAGCTTGTAAGACCTTATGGCATTATGGAAATATGCCGCACAGGTATTGTATCACTTAGCAGAGGTGAATCTTGTCTTTTGAAATAAAAAGACGTTTCATATAGATATATTTGTTCTTTCAAATATACTAATTTATTTTTTAGTTACTAAAAAAGGAGTGCTTAAAAATGTCAGAAGCAAAAATTTATTATCAGGCAGACTGCGATATCGCAAAATTAGATGGTAAAACAGTTGCAATTATTGGTTATGGTTCACAGGGTCATGCACATGCATTAAACCTTAAGGACAGCGGTGTTAATGTTATCGTTGGTCTTTACAAGGGCAGCAAGTCATGGGCTAAGGCTGAATCACAGGGCTTAAAAGTTATGGAAACAGCTGAGGCTGCAAAGGCTGCAGACGTTATTATGATTCTTATTCCTGATGAAAAGCAGAAGGCTTTATATGACAGCGAAATTGCTCCATACCTCACAGCAGGCAAGACAATTGCATTTGCTCACGGTTTTAATATTCATTTTGGTCTTATTAACGTTCCGGCAGACTGTAACGTTATTATGATTGCACCTAAGGGACCTGGTCACACAGTAAGAAGTGAATATCAGGTTGGTAAGGGTGTTCCTTCACTTATCGCTGTTGAACAGGATGCAACAGGCGATGCTCTTGAACTCGGCCTTGCATATGCAGCAGGTATTGGTGCAAGCAGAGCAGGTGTTCTTGAAACAACATTCAGAACAGAAACAGAAACAGACCTCTTTGGTGAACAGGCAGTTCTCTGCGGCGGTGTTTGTGCACTTATGCAGGCTGGTTTTGAAACACTTTGTGAAGCAGGTTACGACCCAAGAAATGCATACTTTGAATGTATTCACGAAATGAAGCTTATCGTTGACCTTATTTATCAGAGTGGTTTTGCAGGTATGAGATATTCTATCTCTAACACAGCTGAATACGGCGACTATATCACAGGTCCTAAGATTGTTACTGCTGAAACAAAGAAGGCTATGAAGAAAGTCCTCAGCGACATTCAGGACGGTACTTTTGCAAAGGACTTCCTCCTCGATATGTCACCGGCAGGCGGTCAGGTTCACTTCAAGGCTATGAGAAAGCTTGCAGCTGAACATCCATCAGAAGTTGTTGGTGCTGAAATCAGAAAGCTCTACAGCTGGAGTGATGAAGACAAACTTATCAACAACTAATAAATTTGTTTCGCTGATATATGGGAAAACTGTATTAGTATAGTAATAAAAACTGTATATCCTAAAAAGATTTTACGGACTTTCCCGAATTCGTTCGGGAAAGTTTTGCTTTTTTATAGCGAAAGAATTGAAAACACTCCTGAAAGTATAAATGAAAGGGTAAATTAATTATGTATACAGATAGCATAAAACACGGTGCAGTAAACGCTCCGCACCGTTCATTATATCACGCACTCGGACTTACAGAAGAAGAACTCGAAAGACCTCTCGTTGCTGTTGTAAGCTCATACAACGAAATAGTTCCGGGTCATATGAATATAGATAAAATAGTTGAAGCCGTTAAAACAGGCGTTACAATGGCAGGCGGTACACCTATTGTTTTCCCTGCAATAGCTGTTTGCGACGGTATTGCAATGGGACACGTTGGAATGAAATATTCACTTGTTACAAGAGATCTTATTGCAGATTCAACAGAAGCAATGGTAATGGCTCACGGCTTTGATGCAATTGTTATGGTTCCGAACTGCGATAAAAACGTTCCTGGTCTTCTTATGGCAGCTGCAAGACTTAATAAGCCTACAATTTTTGTAAGCGGCGGTCCTATGCTTGCCGGTCACGTTGACGGAAAGAAAAGAAGTCTTTCAAGTATGTTTGAAGCAGTTGGTTCTTATGAAGCAGGCAAAATTGATGAAGAAAAGCTTCGTGAATATGAATGTAATGTATGTCCTACTTGCGGAAGTTGCAGCGGTATGTACACAGCTAATTCACATAACTGTCTTACAGAAGTTCTTGGTATGGGTCTTCCTGGAAACGGAACAATTCCTGCGGTTTATTCAAAGAGAATTGAACTTGCAAAACATGCAGGTATGCAGGTAATGGAACTTTACAGAAAGAATATCTGTGCAAGAGATATTATGACAGAAAAAGCACTTATGAACGCACTTACAGCAGATATGGCACTTGGATGTTCAACAAACAGTATGCTTCATCTTCCTGCAATTGCAAATGAATGCGGTGTTAAAATCAATCTTGATCTTGCAAATGAAATCAGTGCAAAAACTCCTAACCTTTGTCACCTTGCACCTGCCGGTCCTACATATATGGAAGACCTTAACGAAGCAGGCGGTGTTTATGCTGTTCTTTCAGAACTTGATAAGAAGGGTCTTATCAGCACAGATGTTATGACTTGCACAGGCAAGACAATGGCTGAAAATCTTAAAGGTCACAAGAACCTTAATCCTGAAGTTATCAGACCAATCGACAATCCATACACTCAAACAGGCGGTATAGCCGTTCTCAAAGGCAACATCGCACCTGATGGCTGTGTTGTAAAGAGAAGTGCAGTTGCACCTGAAATGCTTGTTCACAGAGGTCCTGCAAAGGTATTCGACAGCGAAGAAGAATGTATCGAAGCAATCTGGGGCAAGAAAATTGTTGCAGGAGATGTTGTTGTTATCAGATATGAAGGTCCTGCGGGCGGCCCTGGTATGAGAGAAATGCTTTCACCAACATCAGCAATTGCAGGTATGGGACTTGATAAAGACGTTGCACTCATCACAGACGGACGTTTTTCGGGTGCTACAAGAGGTGCTGCAATAGGTCACGTTTCACCTGAAGCAGTAAGCGGCGGTCTTATCGCATATGTTAAAGACGGCGATATGATTTCAATAAATATTCCTGAATACAAAATAGAACTTGAAGTTTCAGATGAAGAAATTGAAAAGAGAAAGAAAGAGATGCCTATAAAGAGAAAGACAAATATCACAGGTTATCTCAAGAGATATTCACAGATGGTTTCTTCTGCTGACAGAGGTGCTATTATAAATTATATGGATTAATTACGGAGGTAAAAGCTAATGGGTATGACAATGACTCAGAAGATTCTTGCAGCACATGCAGGACTCGATAAAGTTGAAGCAGGTCAGCTTGTTCTTGTAAAACTTGACAGAGTTCTCGGCAACGACATTACTTCACCTGTTGCAATAAGAGAATTCAACAAACTTGGCATAGACAATGTTTTTGATAAAGATAAAGTTACAATGGTAATGGACCATTTTGCACCGAACAAGGATATAAAAGCCGCTGTTCAGTGTAAAATGTGCCGTGATTTCTGTAACGAAAAAGAAGTAACACATTTTTATGATGTTGGAGAAATGGGTATTGAACACGCACTTCTCCCTGAAAAAGGACTTGTTGTTTCAGGCGATGTTGTTATCGGTGCTGACTCACACACTTGTACATACGGTGCACTTGGTGCATTTTCAACAGGTGTAGGTTCAACAGATATGGCTTGCGGTATGGCAATAGGAAAAGCATGGTTCAAAGTTCCTTCTGCAATTAAATTTGTGCTTAAAGGAAAACTTAATCCATACTGTTCAGGTAAAGATGTTATTCTCCATATAATCGGCAAAATAGGCGTTGATGGTGCACTTTACAAGTCAATGGAATTTACAGGCGAAGGCGTTGCAGAACTTTCAATGTCAGACCGTCTTACAATGACAAATATGGCAATTGAAGCAGGTGCAAAGAACGGTATATTTGAAGTTGACGAAAAGACACTTGAATACATAAAAGAACACAGCGACAGAGAACCAAAGATTTACAAGGCTGATGATGACGCTGTTTATGATGAAGTTATTGAAATTAACCTTTCAGATATTTATTCAACAGTTGCATTTCCTCATCTTCCAGGCAACACAAGAGTTGTAAAAGACCTTAAAGAAGAAGTAAAGATTGATCAGGTTGTAATCGGTTCATGTACAAACGGTTTCCTCAGAGATTTAAGAGAAGCTGCATCAATTCTTAAAGGAAAGAAAATTGCAAAGAATGTAAGAGCAATAATCATTCCGGCAACACCTGCAATATATCTTCAGGCAATGGAAGAAGGACTTCTTAAAATATTTATAGAAGCAGGCTGTGCAGTTTCAACACCGACATGCGGTCCTTGTCTTGGCGGTCATATGGGTATACTTGCAAAGGGTGAAAGAGCCGTTGCAACAACAAACAGAAACTTTGTAGGACGTATGGGTGACCCTGAATCAGAAGTTTATCTTGCAAGTCCGGCAGTTGCGGCAGCAAGTGCAATAGCAGGCAGAATTGCAGAACCAAAGGAGGTACTCTGATAATGAAATTTGAAGGAAAAGTAATTAAATACGGCGACAACGTTGACACAGACGTTATAATTCCGGCACGTTATCTTAATACCATAGATAAAAAGGAACTTGCATCACATTGTATGGAAGACCTTGACACAACATTTACAAGCAGAGTACAGGCTGGCGATATAATGGTTGCAGGCTGGAACTTTGGTTGCGGAAGTTCAAGAGAACACGCTCCTATCGCAATAAAAGAAAGTGGAATTTCACTTGTTATAGCAAAAAGCTTTGCAAGAATTTTCTATCGTAACTCAATAAACATTGGTCTTGCAATTGTTGAATGCCCTGAAGCTGCTGAAGCAATCGAAGAAGGAAACATAGTTGAAGCAGACCTCGATAACGGTATTTTATACAACAAAACAACAGGCAAACAGTATAAAACAGCACCATTTCCTGAATTTATTCAGACAATTATCACAAATGGCGGACTTATTGAGTCAATCAAAAACGGAAGCGTAAAATAAATCAATGGAAATAAAAATAAGAGAATATAAAGAAACAGATGTTCCGTATATGATAAAAATATGGAATGAAGTCGTTGAGGAAGGTGTGGCTTTTCCTCAGGAAGAAAATCTTGACGAAAAAACAGGCAGTGATTTCTTTTCATCTCAGACGTATTGCGGTGTTGCGGAAGATGAAAATGGAAAAGTTCTCGGACTTTATATTCTACACCCTAATAATGTTGGAAGATGCGGGCATATTTCCAATGCAAGCTATGCAGTTTCAGGCGAAAGCAGGGGACTGCACATAGGTGAAAAACTTGTTAAAGATTCACTTGTTCAGGGTAAAATCAAAGGATTTAAAATTTTGCAATTCAACGCAGTTGTTGAATCGAATATTCATGCAAGGCATCTTTATGAAAGACTTGGCTTTAAAATGCTCGGAACTATCCCGAATGGTTTCAGGTTTAAAGACGGAAGTTACGGAAATATATGCCCTTATTACCACACGCTTTAATTAAAAACAGTTTTAGGAGAAATTAAAATGGAATTTAATATAGCTCTTTTAAGAGGCGATGGCATAGGTCCTGAAATAGTTGACAGTGCTGTTGAAGTTCTCGAAAAAATTGCAGATAAATATGGTCATAAGTTTAACTTTACAAAGTATCTTATTGGTGGTTCTGCAATTGATGCAACAGGCGAACCACTCCCAAAAGAAACAGTAGAAGGCTGTCTTGCAAGCGACAGCGTACTTCTTGGTGCAGTAGGCGGTCCTAAGTGGGATAATCTCCCTGGCGACAAGCGTCCTGAAAAGGCACTTCTCGGAATCCGTTCAGCACTCGGACTCTTCACAAATCTTCGTCCTGCAAGACTTTACAATGCACTTAAAAAAGACAGTCCTCTCCGTGAAGACATCGTTGCAAAAGGCTTCGACCTTATGATTGTAAGAGAACTTACAGGCGGTATCTACTTTGGTAAAAGAGGTACATTCAATGGTAAAAACGGTGAAGAAGCATTCGATACAGAAAGCTACAGCCGTATGGAAATTGAAAGAATTGTTAAGGTTGCTTTTGAAACAGCACAGAAGAGAAATAAAAAACTCGTAAGCATTGATAAGGCAAACGTACTTGACACATCCAGATTATGGCGTAAAATAGTACACGAAATGTCTGCAAAATACCCTGATGTTGAATGCAGTGATATGCTTGTTGATAATGCAGCAATGCAGCTTGTTAAAAATCCTGCACAGTTTGATGTTGTTGTAACATCAAATATGTTTGGTGATATTCTTTCAGATGAAGCTTCACAGATAACAGGTTCAATAGGAATGCTTCCATCTGCATCACTCGGCAGTACAACAAGAGGTATGTATGAACCAATTCACGGAAGTGCACCTGACATTGCAGGCAAGAACATTTCAAATCCTATTGCAACAATCCTTTCAGCTGCAATGATGCTCAGATATTCATTTGACCTTGCAAAGGAAGCAGATGATATTGAAGCCGCTGTTGATAAGTTCCTTGAAGCAGGCTACAGAACAGCCGACATTGCAGGAAACGGCGAAGAAGCACTCGGTACAAAGGAATGTACAGCTAAGATTCTTGAATTGCTTTAAGCTTTCGGCATTTATTTTGGAATGCTGAAAAGTATCCTGATAATTATATGTTCTGCTGATTAATTTCGGCAGAACAAATTTTAAGTTTTGAGGTGTGCAATTATGAACAGACTTGAAGAAATCGGAATAGGTCTTGATGCACTTGTTATTTTTAAAAATCTTAGGAATGATAAGGTTATTTCAGCACTTATAAAATTGCTTGAAAATCCTGATGCAAAAATATCTGAAAAAATAAAATCATACAGAAATTTTGTTTCTGAGCTCTATGAGGAAAATGAAGATTTGACTGCGTATATTCTTCAGAAAGTTTTTGAAGATGAAAATATATATATTAAAAAACGTGGTATGAATCTTACTTGCAGTGAAGAAATGCAGAGGTGTGTTGTTGCGGAGCTAAGACTGCTTCAGGATGCAGCTTCTCTTACAGAAGAAGATATTGCAGGGGAATTTCTTGATGAATACAGCGGTTATCTTCCTAAATGGCAGGTTTCTAAAAGAGATTTTGTTACACAGTACGCAGAAAGAGCGTCACGTGTTTCAAAGCACGGATACGGAATTTTTGCAAGATACCATATGTTTACTCTTGATGGCGACGGACAGGTTTCACCTGTTAAATATCCTGACCCTGTTTCAATTTCACAGCTTGTTGGATATGAAAATGAACGTCAGAAAGTAATTGACAACACAAGAGCATTGATAGAGGGAAAACCGGCTGCAAATGTTTTATTAAGCGGTGCGGCAGGAACAGGTAAGTCAACAACTGTAAAAGCAGTTGCAAATGCTTTTCAGGCGGACGGTTTAAGAATAATTGAAATCAAAAAACAGCAGATTTATCTTATTCCTAAACTTATGGATAACCTTTGCACAAATCCTTTGAAGTTTATTATTTTCATTGATGACCTTACATTTACAGAAGAAGATGCAAACTTTGCATCAATGAAAGCAATACTTGAGGGTTCTGTTTCAGCAAGAGCAAAGAACACTGTTATATATGCAACAAGCAATAGAAGACATATGGTAAAAGAAACATTTTCTGCAAGATCGGGCGACGAACTCCACAGAAATGATACCATACAGGAACAGATTTCGCTTTCAGAACGTTTTGGTCTGCATATCACATATTCAGCACCAAATCAGCAGCTTTTCCTGCGTATAGTAACAGAACTTTGTAAGGCAGAGGGAATAGATATTCCTGAAGAAGAACTTAAAGTAAAAGCAGAAAGCTATGCTTTAAGAAAAAGCGGAAGAAGTGCAAGAGCTGCAAGACAATTTGTTGATTTTCTTCATGCTCAGCAAAAGTAATAAAGTGAAAGGAAAATAGAAAATGTTATCACTTGATCGTATATATCTGGCAGAACACGTTTTACAGGACGTTGTCAGAAAAACAGCATTGGTTCACGCACCAAAAATAAACAAAGAAGCAGAAATATATTTAAAGCCTGAAAACCTTCAGATAACAGGTTCTTTCAAGGTAAGAGGTGCATATTTTATGATGTCACAGCTTTCCGAAGAAGAAAAGAAAAAGGGTGTTATAGCTTGCAGTGCAGGAAATCACGCACAGGGTGTTGCACTTGCAGCCTCAAGAAATGGAATAGATTCTCTTATCTGTTTGCCTGACGGTGCACCAATATCAAAAGTTGAAGCAACAAAAGGATATGGTGCAAAAGTATGCCTTGTTAAAGGTGTTTACGATGATGCATATAAAAAGGCTGTACAGCTTAAAGAAGAAAAAGGCTACACATTTGTTCACCCGTTTGATAACGAAGATGTTATAGCAGGTCAGGGAACAATCGGACTTGAAATACTTGAAGAAATGCGAGATGTTGATGCAATAATCGTTCCTGTCGGCGGCGGCGGACTTATTTCAGGTGTTGCATTTGCAGCAAAGTCACTTAATCCTAAAGTAAATGTTTATGGCGTTCAGGCAGCAGGTGCACCAAGTATGGTAAAGTCACTTAAAGACGGCAAAATTGAATGCCTCGACAGCGTTTCGACAGTTGCAGACGGTATTGCAGTAAAAGAACCGGGAAAACATACATTTGAATATTGTTCAAAATATGTTGATGAAATAGTTACTGTAACAGATGATGAAATATCAGCGGCAATACTTGCACTTATCGAACAGCACAAGATGATTTCAGAAGGTGCGGGTGCAGTTTCAGTTGCAGCAGCAATGTTTAATAAAGTTCCAATAAAGGGCAAGAAAGTTGTATGCGTTGTTTCAGGTGGTAACATTGACGTTACAATACTTTCAAAGGTAATAAAGAGAGGTCTTATAATGTCGGGACGTTCATGCGTTCTTAATATTGAACTTCTCGACAGACCTGGCGAACTTGTTGGAGTTTCAACAATAATAGCAAATCTCGGCGGAAACGTTACACAGGTACACCACGAACGTGCAGGAGAGGGTTCAGACATCAACGGATGCTATTTAAGAATAGTTCTTGAAACAAGAGATGCAGAACACATAAACACGATCGTGACGGCACTCAAAGAAGCAGGTTATCATATACTTGATAACTGATTTATAAATATGGAGGAAAATAAAATGGCAGAAATAAAAAAAGTTCACACAACAAATGCACCTGAAGCAATAGGTCCATATTCACAGGCAACAATTCTCAACGGAGTTGTTTACACATCAGGACAGATAGCAATAAACCCTGCAACAGGTAATGTTGAATCAGACACAATCGAAGGACAGACAGAACAGATTTTCAAAAATCTTAGTGCAGTTCTTGAAGAAGCAGGCACATCACTCGACAATACAGTAAAAACTGTATGCTTCTTAGCAGACGTTGAGAGGGATTTTGGAGCGTTCAACAAAGTATACGAGAAATTTATCAAGAATAAGCCTGCAAGAAGTTGTGTAGGCGTTAAGGCACTTCCAAAGAACGTTCTTGCAGAAGTTGAAGTTATCGCAGCTATCTAAAAAATTAGTTTTCATAACAAAAATTCCTATCCGATTTTTCGGAGAGGAATTTTTTATTTTAAAGTGATTATTTCAAAAGTGCACCGCATTCACTGCAAAACAGATTTCGGCTGAGGTTTGTTTTACCGCAGTTCGGGCAAACTCTTCCATTTACAGGGATAGCAGCGTTAGCCGTTATTTCAGGCATAACAATTTCTTTTTCAGGAGGTTCAGGCTGTGCTTGTGTTTGAGGTGCTGCCTCGTGTTTTCCTGAAATATTTTGTTTTTGCTGTTTGATTTCATTTACTTTATCAGCAATGTTATTTTTTATTTCATTTTCCGCTTCATCAGCTACAGCGTTTTCAGGCGGAACGACTTCAAAAGATTCATCAGAAACTGTTTTATCAACATTTTCATCAGGAACTTTTTTATCATCAATTTTAGAAATAAGCTCGTCTATTTCGCTGACAGGTTCAGAAGATGTTTCAGAAATATCCTCTCTGTAATCATCTTCTTTGTAGTAGTCATCAGGATTTATTTCAACATTATTATCTGATGCATAGACTGTTTCAATTTCAGTATCTTCCTGTCCGAGAACAGAGAAAACGCTGCCATCATTTTTGTTTTCTTTTCTGTAATTATATTTAACATCAGGTGATTCTTCAATATACGTTTTCTTGTGGTGGATAGAAGTAAATATACCCGCTGCAAGAACAGCAATACCAACAAGTCCCAACACAACAGAAACCAAAGCACCTTTTGAAAAGACTTTTGCACCAAAATCCGAAAGATCAACAGCTTGTGTAAAAGAAGTTATTGATTTTGGATTTGAAGAATAAATAAGCATAAAAACAGATGTAACAGCAGACGCTGCAAACATCGTTATTCCGAAATTTCTTATTGCAGGATAATTTTTATTCTGAAGTCTTGAATAATTGACTGCCCATGCAAACAGAATAACGCAAAGAATAACTATTGAAAGAATTATCATTGCAAGGGAGCAGGCAAATTTTGCAACTGAAATCATTTTTGATTCAGATATGCTTGTGTTAAATGATTTAAGCGGTCCTTCAAGAGAAGAAATAAGTTCAGCATGGTCATCTGATAAAAATTTTATAGGTGATTCGCTGTAAATCAAATCTTTGTTTTCATCAAGAAGATTTGCTATTTCTTCTGCGGTTATAGTCGGAAGTTTGTAAGAACCACCGAGAATATACTGTTTGAGTTCATCGTATTTTCCTGCGATAAATTCACTTGCAGTTGATTTTTGCAAAAGAGCGTTTATATCTTCATCAGTTACAGACTCATCAAGAATATAATAATCGTTTATATACTTATCAAAAGGCATTTTTTCATCAGATACCTGAACTGTAAGTTTTGAATAATCTATATTTTTAATTGCATCATCAATACTGTTTTGTTTAACAGCCGCCCTCAATGTAAATTGACAAGCAAGTATAACAGTAAACAAGGCAGTCAGAACAATGCAGATAATGTTCAATATTAATGATTTTGATTTGATTTGTGGTTCTGTAAGAACTCTGCGTTTTTTCATATTGCAGCCTCCTTAATTGTAAACACTATATTTTATCTGCCATTTCAAGTACAATATTTGCCACTATTCCGGCAGCTTTCTTTTCAAAAATATCAAATGACATAGCACCTTCATCATCAGCGTTATCAGAAATACATCTTACGCTTACAAAAGGCATTTTGTTCATATATGCACAATGTGCGATAGCAGCTGTTTCCATATCAACAGCCATAGGTTCAAATTTATCTTTTATTGCATTTTTTGCAACTGTATCTGTAACAAATTGTTCGCCTGAAACAATTCTGCCAACAAAGCTTTTAACGCCCTGATTTTTGCATACAGATTCAGCAAGTTCAATAAGTGCCTTATCTGACGGAAATTCGCAGCAGTAAGGCGGATAATCTTTAAGAAAATGAGGGTCAAGGTCATGAGGCATAACAAGGTCTGAAATTACAATATCACAAACCTTAACATCTTTGTTCATACCTCCTGCAATACCTGTGTTTATTATTGCACAAGGCTTGAAATTATCTATCATAACCTGAGTACACAAAGCAGAATTAACTTTGGCAATTCCGCTGCACGCATAAACTATTCTTTTATCATCTTTTTCATATATATGGTATGTGAAGCGGGAAATTTCCTTTTTTTCCTTTGCAGGAAGTGCCTTTATAATATCTGCAAGTTCAGAAGGCATTGCCCCGATTATGCCGATTGTTTTCATTTTGTATACTCCTTTTTATTTAAAATAAACAGCAGATAATCTCCGAAAGAAATCCGAAAATCATCTGCCGCTGAAATCCGTTTCAGAGTTAAGAAAATCTGTACTCTGTTAATATGTAGTGTTTTGTAACTTCAAAGATTAAAGCTTAACGATAGTACCCTTTAAATCTCTTGAAGCAGAAATAGCATTTGATTCATCTGTGTCGATGTGCATAGCTCTTGCATAGTTTGAAGATACACGACAGACAACATCGCCGAGAATAGCTTTTCTTCCGTCTGTGTCGCACTTTACCCAAACAACATCCTTATCCTTAACGCCGAGTTCTTCAGCATCTTCAGGAGTGAGGTGGATATGTCTTTTAGCAACAATAACGCCTTCTGAAATTTCTATTTCGCCGCAAGGACCAACGATTTTACAAGCACCTGAACCTTCAAGGTCACCTGATTCTCTTATAGGAGCAGCAATACCGATTGAACGAGCATCTGTTGCAGATAATTCTACCTGTGTTGCTTTTCTGCAAGGTCCGAGAATTGATACATTTGCGAGTTCCTTTTTAGGTCCTACTATAGTAACTCTTTCTTCAGCTGCATACTGGCCAGGCTGTGAAAGGTCTTTTTTCTTTGTAAGTGTGTGACCTGCACCGAAAAGTATTTCAAGATCCTTTTCTGTCACGTGAACGTGTCTTGCTGATGTTTCAATTATAAATTCCTTACTCATTTTACAGAGCCTCCATTTAATTTTTTCAGACAGTATAAATATTCACTGTACCGTATCAAATATATTTTACTACTTTTTAGGTAAAACGTCAAGTCCTTTTTTGAAAATGTAATAATTTTTTTGCATAATATGGAAGCTTTATGCTGAAAACAGGTATTTTTTATAATTCCAGAAGTTTTACAGCTATGTATGCAGTCAATATCAGAATTGAGTCAAAAATGATGTATTTAATAAATTTGTTCATTATTACCCCCTTTCATAATGAGGAATGAGGAATTGTGGTGTCAGCTTGCACTGACAGATTAAAAAACCTCTCCACCGCCTAACGGCGGTCCCCCTCTCCTTAAAAGGAGAGGCTCTATGGTTATTTTGCAAATTTTATTTATGGCTCGCCTTTTAAGGAGAGCTGTCAGCGAATGCTGACTGAGAGGTTTTAAATAAGTCGCCGTAGGCGACACCTCAATTCCTCACTCCTCATTCCTAATTTCTCATTATTATGTGTGGTGACTTGGCTGCGGCGGTACGCCGCTTCCTCATTTACTTTAATTTATGTTAAAAGAATCATTTCTATGCATATAATTTTATCAGTGGCATATAATTATATCAAAAAGGAGATAAAAAGTATGAGAGTAGGTATGTTTATAAAAAAGACAGCAGCAGTTGCGTGTGTTTTTGCAGTTTTTCCCTGTATTTTAACAGGAATAAAATATCTTCCTGCAATTTCGGGAAGTGCAGGGCGATTTGGAGAACAATATGTTGGAACAGTCAGTGAAACAGGTACTATTTTGGAAAATACAGAAGAAATCAGTCAGCTTTTTACTGACCCGCTTTCTGAAGGTCTTGGATATGAAAATTTTACTGAAAATGTTCAGCAGACAATAGCAGAACCGAATGAAAACAGCGGACCAAAACCATATCCGCAGGAATGGAATTTGTGCAGCAGCGGAACAATAGTCCGTACCACATACGGAGAGTTCGGCGGTGAAAGATATTTCAATCTTCAGAAAGTCGGACAGGTTCAGAATAAAACATCTCTTGGAAATGATAAACTTTATGCTGAAAGTCTTAGTTTGCCTGAATTCAGAATAAAAAAGAACTCAGATGAACCACAGGTTTTAATAATGCATACCCATACAACAGAAAGTTATGAACCTTATGAACGTGAAAAATACGACGTGAATTTTAATTACAGAACAACAGACAGAAGATATAATATGGTATCAGTCGGTGATAAAATATGTGAAGAACTTGAAAAAGAGGGAATAAAAGCCATACATAGTGATACAATTCACGATTATCCGTCTTATAATGGTTCATATGAAAGAAGTGCTGAAACTGTTAAAAGTATACTTGCCGAATATCCTTCAATAAAGGTTGTTCTTGATATACACAGAGATGCAATTTCGGAGGGTGATAATCTTATACAGCCTGTTTGTGAATCAGATGGAGAAGAAGCATCTCAGATTATGATAATATCGGGTTGTGATGATGGTACAATGGGAATGCCTGACTATATGAAAAATTTCCGCTTTGCCTGTATGCTTCAGACACAGCTTGAACTTGACCATCAGGGGTTCACAAGACCTATACTTTTTGATTATAGAAAATATAATCAGAATTTAACAACAGGAAGCCTTTTGATTGAAGTTGGTTCACATGGAAATACACTTGAACAGGCTCAGAATGCAGGAAAATGGATAGGAAAATCTCTTGCATCATGTTTGAAAAATCTTTCGGAGGAATAAAATTTTGAAGTTTATAAAAAAAATATTTCTTATTATATCAATGATTATACTTCTCAATATCTTTGTATTTGGAGGAATATATGTAAGTCAAAAATCATCTGATACAATAACAGGAAATGAAACAAAGAAAATAGCCCTTGAAAAAGAAAATGAAAAAACTGTTTTATATGTGCTTGATAAAAAAATAATTTCGTATGATGATGAAAAAATTGAGAATGTTATATCCGATGCAAAAAACATTCTGAAAAAAATTTTTGTAAGTCTGAATTTTGTTGATGAATAGAAAAAACGGAACGCTTTATGCGTCCCGTTTTTTTATTTGTCAATTTTTACTGTCCATTTTCAGAATTTGTATAATCTGAATTATTGAAATCGTTGTTTACATTATTATTTGGAATAGGGTTTCCAAAAGACATACCTGAATTGTAAGGCGGAATATTATTTTCTAAAGTCTTTTCAGGGTATCCAGGTAAATCTTCTGCATCAGCATATCCGAAAGCGAGTGCTTTCTGACGCATAAGTGCGTAAAATTCCGCATATGTTGCCTGAACGTATGGAAGAACAAAAATTGTTCCTATTCCGCAGGCAATTGCACCAAGTACATACCAGAGAATGAAAGATAAACCTAAAATAAAAAAGTGCCATTTTTCGCCTTTCATTGTCTTTCTGCTTATTGTTATTGCCTTTTTTGTTGATATAGTCGGATTTTCTGAAAGAATATAAGGAACAAGTGCATATGAAAAAGTTTTTACAATCCCCGGAATTATGAAAAGCAAACTCCAGAAGAAAGTATAAAGGCTTTTAACAACAGTTGTTTTAACAACTTTTATATACTGACCTTTTTTAAAAGCATATCCTATGTTTCCAAACTGTACGTCGCCATTTCTTGCACACATAAAGAATCTTGCTGCACCTATTGACAGAGGTTGTGTAACGAAAATAGTGAAAAAAGCCATTAAAAGGCTCACGATCAGGAAAACAACGCTTGCAACAGTTAAGATAACATTGAGTTCTCTCTCTGATATTCCCATTGAATTTGCAAGGTTAATTGCATTTTCTTTGAATGAAAGTTTGTCATCATAAGAAAAATCTTTGTTTGCCTCTTTTACTGAAGGCGGATCTGAATCAAATTCACTTCCGTTGAAACAATCATAGTAACCGGCGTGATAACCATCTACAAGACCGTTTGTATATTCTTCCGTGTCGGAATTTGTTTGCTGTTTCAGAGCATCTTCCGAATATTGATAACCATTTTGACAGGACTCATAACCATATTTGTATCCTTCGACATATCCAAGTTCATAAGGTGTTGAAATGG
>JALEJO010000099.1 GCA_022769365.1 Oscillospiraceae bacterium
CCTTGCGGAAAGTGCTTTAAAGCTCATAGAAACAATTAAAAAATCAGAACCTGATTTTTATAAAAATTATTATCGCATTATGTTTGGAAAGTGAGTTGTTAAAATTGCAGAAAGAATATATTGATGTTGACTATACAGAAGTTGACGAAGAAAAAAACAACGGAGCAAACAAAGATATAACTATTAATACTGACCCCTTTTCTGCTGCCATTTCAGGAATTTTCGGTGCTGTAAACAATGTTACTAATGCTGTAAAAGAATATAATATATGCAAACAGCAGGAACAGACAAAAAGGACAGCGATAAAAGCACAAATGAAAATTGAAATGGAAAATATACATGCTAAAAAAGAACTTTGCATGAAATTACTGGAAGAACAGCATGAAATTAAAATGCTTCAAATTAAAACTTTCTATCAACAATTTGAAAAATCATTAAAAGATGTTTCAAACGCTGTTCAGGGTGCTATTGAAGTTGCAAAAGAAACAAAAGATTTTTCCGCTGTTTGCGATTTGCTTGAAATTGAACGACAAATTTTAAAGGAAAGTTCTGAAGCTGAATTAAAACAAATGGAATTTTTACAAAGCACAAATTCTCCGCAAATAGAAAATAATATTGCAGGATTTCTTAAATAATATGATGACAGCATTTAAACTTGATGGAAACAAAAACAAACGTTGTGCATTCTGTAAATACTGGTATGACCCGACAAATCAGTATATACAGCCACAAAACGCAAAAAACAACTTATGGAAATTTGAACAAACCGCAAAATGCCTGTGCCTGAAATATAATTTACAAAAGGGTGCTGGTATGCGTTGTGATAAGTTCGAGAATAAAATAGTATAATAAAAAAGTCTATGTATTTTATTTAGTGCATATACTACTTTTTGGTTCATCCTACTTTTTGGATGAACCTACTTTTTGACCCCAAAGCTGACCCCTAAAAGGTTTATCATGGCACGTAAGCTGAGAAACACTAATTTTTTAAAATTACGTAATATAGCCACAATTGAACGTTTTGCGTAAGCTAAAAAACATCAAAAAAGTCTATGTAAATTCCTCATAACCCGAAGGTCGTCAGTTCAAATCTGGCTCCCGCAACCAAGAAAAGTGCCGAAAACACGTTGTTTTTGGCACTTTATTTTTTTGTATTTTTACAGAAAAATTGATTTTGACCCCAATTTGCCCCCAAAACACAAAAAGAAAAGTGGAGCAGGATAACAAATCCTGTTCTTTTTTATTGAGTTTTCGATTTAAATGTGGTATAATGTAGATAATAAATTATTTTTAAGGAAGGAAAAATTATATGCCACAGCCTTATAGCATGCCAATATCGGATTTACTTTGTAAATTCTATAATCAGTTAAAGCGAAATAAAGATGGTACAATTGTTTATGATAAGCAATTTAAAGAAGTCATGGAGAACTTCTGGAAGCTTGAACACTTAGATTCTTCATTATACAGTACTTATGATGCATTCTTTCATGCAGTAACAAATGGTTCTGTTTTGTATGACAAACAGCAGAAAGCATCTGAAAATACAGCTATGGTAAAACCAGTTGAGTCAGAAGATATTTTGAGCATGGCAAGAAGAGTAAGAGAAGGATTGATCAATACACTGAAAATTGTAGATGCTCCTAATAGAACAACATATAGAATTCCAGAAGGCAGCAAATATGTAAATGTAGATTATGATGAATATGCAGAACAATTATCATCGATTGATACGAATATTATGTATATAAGGAAATGAAGTGTATGAGGTTAAAGAAATTTTTTGTTATATTTTTTATTTTAGCTATTTTAATTGCTTTCGTTATTTTTGCATTCAAAGCTAGGCTAAATTCATTGAATTTTTACTATTGATTTTATTTGTTGGAGCATTGCCCTATGTATAAAAAAATGCTATTAATTCTGTGCTTTCTTTCTACACTCTTGTTGACATCGTGTGGACTTTTTAAAAAAATTCAAATTTCAACTACGAATCAGTATATACTTAATAAAAAAGACAAGTTACTAATCAAAGGTTTATAAAAGATGGTGTAATGACTGGAGGAACTAATCAGAACCCGAAAAGGAGACCGCGATGAAATCATTATACAAAAGTTTCAATTTTGAAATGATACTTAATCAAATACCTAAATAGACATATAAAGAACTTTATTATGCCATAAAAAATGGCATAATAAACTGTGATGATGTTATTTATTATGCTAAATATTCCATTAATGAGAGATCTGATGATCTTGTATATCAGCTATGTTTACTTGAAGAATCTGAAAAAATAGATGATATTTTAAAAAGATTATCTGAGTTTGAATTGGAAGAGATGGAGTATATAAAGGATAAATGGATATTTGCGATCTTACTGGACTTTTATAAAAATAAAAATAAATATAGTGATCCACTTAGTATGGTGGAAAAGGTATATGTTGATTTTGATTATCCCGATTCAATATGTAATCTTATTAGATATATGCCTGTTGATGACGATTCTAAATATGGTGACACGTAAATATACAAAAAATGGAGGAAATATATTACAAATAACTTTAGATTGTATGTTGAGTAACATATCAAATAAGGTACATTCAATTTATCACAGTAAATAGATAAATATTGCATGGCTGAAAAGTTCTTTATTTTTAGCAAGCAATATCTTGACTTTAGTTGATAAATATGTTATATTAAAATAAATATAATGTATTTATTTTATAAATCAGAATTTATAAGGAGATCATTATGCAAAAAGGAATCTGCATCTTATATTTCGTTACAGTAATAATCAGTGCGTTGGTAGGAATATGGCACTTTTTGTGCCGTGGATGTTTCAATGGTACGATTATTTACCGATTCAGTATGAGAATCTTATAGTGGGAATAGATTATACAAACTATTGCTTTTCAGTGTTGCTCTTTGGATTAAGCCTTATGCTTATATTGTTAGGTAAAAAGGCATTAACTATGAATCGTGAAGTGATTTATTTCTATTTTTTTCTCACAGTGGTTTGGATATTTAGAGTTTGTCTTGCCAGTTTTATTGAACCATGGCCTCTACAGCCAATTCCAGCAGCTGCGATTGGACAGTTAGTTGCTTCGGATTTATTGACAGTAATGATGGTAGTGGTTAGTGTATGTTTTATTAAAGAACTTCGACATAAATAAGCAAATGCCTGTATAAAATGTAAAAAATGTATTTCAATCTGTCCTGCAAATAACATTTATTATGACAATGGAAAGATTGCATTTTCAAACAAGTGTGTCGCTTGTTTGGGATGTTATCATTGTTGTCCTCAAAAAGCAATTGTTTACAAAGGTAAAAATAAGAAAGACAGATACATAAATCCTAATGTATGCGAAAATTATATTGGTAAAGATATTTAATTGTTAATGATTTTAGATTATTATATATAAAAATTGAAATATAATGAAAATTGCCCTACCGAAACAAATCGGTAGGGCATTGTGTTTGATTAATATTCTTTCGCTAAAAGCATGGTACTGTATTCTTCATCATCAATTACATAAACTTTTGCAGTAACTGATTTTCTGAATTACATTGAACGTGTAATAAAATATGGTTTAGGTAAAGAAAAACGTCTGAGGGGCTTACAGTGGGTATGTAGTGTGATTGAACCTGATTTGTAATTTGATGCATTAGAGAAAAAACAGGCAGTATCAGAGCAGTATATACATGTTTTGATGCTGTCAAATTATAGCAACCTGATTAAGTTGGATTATTATAATTTTTCAAATCTGAAGTCTTGCTAAACTCCTAAAAATATGCTAAAATAGAATAAAGAGAAAAAATCCAAGGCATGTGATTGAATGATACATATTGCGATATGCGATGATGAAGAAGTATTTGTTGAAAAAATACGGAGTGAAGTAAAAGCGGTTCTTGAAACGCAGGACGAAGATTTTGAGATTTTTTGCTATACCGATGGGAATAAACTACTTTCAGATTATGAAGCAAAAAAATTCGATCTTGTTTTGCTTGATATCGATATGCCTGATGTTGATGGGTTTGAGGTGGCAAGAATTCTCAAGAATATTGAGCATTTAATTGAAGTGATTTTTATAACATCACATAATCATCTTGTATATAGTTCTTTTATGTATAAACCATTGGCATTTATTCCAAAAGATAGAATCAATATTTATTTGAAAGAATATTTAAGTATATTTTTCAAAAACAGAAAACTTGATAATAAAAAATTTATATATAAAGATGAAAATACGAATACCATTGAATTGGAAATAAAGGATATTGCAGCCTTTTTTGTAGTTAATCATGATATATGCTTTCTTGGAAAGGATAATTTTCTTCATGGTATTTACACAAAAAGAAAAACAATTTCTGACATTTTTAAAGAATATGGAGAACTTGGTTTTATTAAAGTTAATCGCTCAACTTTAGTAAATTTTCATTATATTAAAGATATATCATCTGGAATAATTACCCTGTTATCAGGCAAAGAAATAAAATACAACCGTAATAATCATAATTTAATTTTAAGTGAGTATAGGAGATTGAAAAGATAATGGAATTAACCTCAATAGCAATGGAAATATCAGCAATTTTAGCTGAAGCAATTATAATAACATACTTTTTTTCAGAATATTTTGAATTGAAAAATAATGATTTTAAGATACTAAAATATCTTTTGTTGTTTACTTTGGAAATGTCTGTTGAAGTAACAAATTTCTTTTTTCAATATAGTGAAATTGTTATGCAGACACTTTTTATTATGTCATCATTCATATATCTTCTTATTTTTACAGAGGGTAGCAAAGTTGAAAAACTTACAGTTTCATTAATAAATTTTATTACAATACCATTTATTAATCTTCCAATATTGACAATAGTAAAAAATATAACGGGAAGTTATATTTCTGAACTGATAGCAAATAATGGATTGGTAAGATTTGAAATATTATTTATAACAAAACTTCTTTATTTTGGAGCTGTTAAGTTATATTTGAGTTTAAGAAAAAACGGAAAATTTGACTTTAAAAGTATAGAATGGATATTTATATCAATATCTACAATAATTATACTTGCAATTGATCTTGTAATGAATTATGTGATGATTTTAAATGTTCAGGTGATTTCAATAGCAGTTGTTTTATTGTTTGTTCTTGAAATATTTATAGCTGTAATGGTAATGCAATTGAGCAAGGCAAATAAAAAAATCAACGAAATAAAGATTCAGAATTTACAGGTTGAACTCAAAAATAATGAAATTAAAAATCTTACAGAGAGATATAATGAATTAAATGAGATAAGACATGATATTAATAATTATATATCAAATGCGATAAGTTTGATTCAGAGTAAACATTATGATGAATCTCTTGAATATTTAGAAAAAATACAAACCGAAAAAATAAGCAATGTAAATATTTATTTTAAAACAAACAATGAGGTAATTGATGCAATAATAAATACTAAACTTACTAAAGCGTATGAAAACAACATAATAACGCAGGCTTGGATAGCTGATGATGTTGATTTTGAAAGAAATATTGTTGATGTTTCAAATATAATTTCAAATCTTCTTGATAATGCAATCGAAAATTGCAGCAATGAAAACGGTAAACCTGAAATAATAATAAACATATTTAAAGATGGTGCTGTTAATGTTATAAAAATTGAAAATACTGTTTCAGATTCTGTTTTGGAAAACAACCCCCAATTTTCAACAAAGAAAAAAAATAAGGATATGCATGGCATTGGATTGAGGTCAGTGAAAAAATCTGTCAATAAAATAGGTGGAACTATAGAAATAAATGAAATATATAATATATTTAGTGTGTCAATTACTTATTAATTTAAAGTTTATTTGAAGTTCAAAAATGCAGCTTCACGACAAAAATTGCAGCTTCACGACAAAACTATTGAAATTTGAAATTTAATATGCTATAATCGGCTTAAAGGAAGTGATAATATTGATTATTACATTAAGCAAGATTATAGCAGATTTTTTTTATAAAAATAATATAGTTGACGAAGTAAAAAGAGAACGTATTCAATATGGATTTCAGACAATTTTTTCAACCATAATAAGTTTTTTGATTGTTATAGTCAGTGGTATAGTTTTCAACATTTTAGATATTTCTCTTGTATTTCTGGCATTGTTTGTTTTAATCAGAAGATTTACAGGTGGATACCATGCAGATACATATTTAAAATGTAATCTTTGTTTTGCCTTTGTATATTTTTTAACAATGGCAATGGTTATACTGACAAGTAATAGTTATTCTGCATTTAAAGCAGAAATGTTTTTGGTATATTTATTTTCAGATATAGTAATTATATCGTATGCTCCTATAGAGAATAAAAATAAACCGCAAACAGAAATTCAGTTGAAAAAAAACAGACTGTTAAGTATACTTTTAACGGTAATTGTAACTGTCATTAGTATATTTATAAGTATATACAATATAAGAATTTTTTTAGCCGTTGATTACACATTGCTTTCAATTGCTGTTTTGATTCTTATAGCAAAAAGTAAAAGAAAGGAGAGAAAGTAAGTGAACAAATTTACAAAGTCAATATTGAGTAATATTGCAGATTTTAGTGATCTTATTGCAACACTTGGTGCTGGTGAAGTTTCATCTTTCAACTGTTACCAGCCAGAAGAACCTGAAAGTGTTCGCAAGGCAGCAGAAGCACGCCGTCAGGCAAAGCTTGCTAAAAGAGCAGCAAAGAAGTCAAAGTAATCTTTTATGATTGCGGATTTATGGGGTGCTGATTAAAATATAATCGGCAAAAAATATACATAAGGTGTAAAAGCAAAAGCCTTTCATACAAACCGCATAATTTTCAAGGCTGAGAGGGTTATGCGGAAGTGTTAGTCAGCCAATTAAAACACACAGGGAGGTATGTATCATGAAAAAGAATTTAAAAAGAACGCTTGCGATGATAATGAGTTTATCTATGCTTGCAACAACAACATTTTTCACAGCCTCAGCAGAAGAAATCGAGTCTGAATCAACTATTTCAGATTCAGTAACAGAGGCAGATTCAACAACAGAATTGAATTCATATGAGAATTTCTTTGGTTATGAACTTCTGGAGGACTATGATGAAAGGTATGTTGAAGACCTGAGATACAGAATGAGTTTTTTGACACATTTGTAATTGATGACGGTTATACATTGAATGATGTATTATACCATTACTGTTTTTCAAAATCAAACCATTTTAAGGCGACAGGCAGATGGGGAGATAATGTTGAACGGATTTACGATCATGGTATTCTTAAGATTTTTGGTAGTGGTGCTATAAAGTCAATAAGTAATCCTATAGATACAGCTTTAAGTAGAGCCGACAGACTGTTCACATCACCAGCGGGTTACGAGGTTTATCCTTGGTCAACATTTGCAACAAATATTACTGAAATATCTGTATCAGATGGGATAACAGAGGTGCCTGATAGTTGCTTTTCTGTAGTTTGGAATGGTGTTAAAAAAATAACTTTTGGTAAAGATGTTAAGACTATTGATGCTTCAGCGTTAAATTACATATCTGAAGATGGAAGAACCGAGAAAATAGACATATATTTTCCTGAACAGACTGTCATAAAGCAAAATAACAAAGTATGCTTCTTTTCAGGCTCAAACAGCAATATTGTGATACATGGTTACAAGAATAGCCCTATTTATTACTATGTGATAAAATATATTAGTGACTATGAAAAAAATTACGGAAAATGTAACGTTGAATTTGATTCGTTGGGAGAGGCTAATGGAAATTATAGTGATTATGACAAAGATTTTGCTTCTGATTTTAATATAGATGATGATTTAGACAGTATATTGGATTTAAGTAATAATATATTGTATATATCAGGCAAAGATAATAATAAAACAGATGACCCTGTTCATCCATACTTACTATAGCATTTCCACAAAATACCGCAAAAGCTTGACAATAGGTGTATAATAAGAGTAAGAGGTGATAGATATGTTACATAATGAAACAAGAAAACTTTTAGTAGAAGCATATAAAAAAACACATAATGCAAAAGAAGTTGCAGAGTGTTTTTCAGTGGATATCAGCACAGTATACCGTTTAGTTGAAAGAATGAATCGAGAAGGTTCTGTTGATGTCAGAACAAATCTCAGAGGAAGAAAATCTTCTCTTAGTGAATCAGATTTACAAAGAATAAAAGAACTTGTTCAGCAAAAAACTGATATCACGCTGTATTTCTTGATGAAAGTGGCGTTAATACAAACTTCACAAGACTTTATGCTCATGCTCCAAAAAGTGAAAGGGCAGTTGATTCTGCTCCATTAAATAAACCTGTAACAACAACTGTATTGTCATCAATTTTTATATTAAAGCAAAAATGGACAAATATATATTTTGCATAATGAAGCAATTCTAAAGTTTCAATAATTTCATATCAATAATTGTTAAATTCCTACAAATGATGTCGGTAATTGTTCTTTTTTGTCATATTTTTCTTGCATTCAGTGAAAAAATATACTATAATAATGTCATATTATGTTGAATTAAAAAATGTCTATACAGGAGGAAAATTATGAGCAATCGATCTATAATAAAAAGAACTACAGCTTTTATTATGACTTTAGCAGTCATATTTCCAAATATTTTTACTTCAGAGGTGATCAATTCTCTGGCAGACAGTATACCTGAGAATTTTCTGGAGGGCACTGTGGCATGGAACGAATCATGGGATTGGAATGGACCGGCTGCACCAGGATCTGCATTTCGTCCAAGTCAGCAGGGAAACAATGCTTTTCAGTTAGTGCTGAATAAGGGAGAAGAGAATGAAGCAACCACACAGGTAAATCTTTCTACGGATCCTTTTTATATTGAATATACAGGATATGAAACAGATAATACTTGGAATTATAAGGTTACAAATATTCCTGATGATTATACAGTAGTATCAGTCAGCATAGAAGAAATTCCTGGTTACAATGCTGTAACATCTGCAAATGTAACAGGGACAGAAGCAGATACTTTGACTTGCACAGCTGATACTTCTAATACAATTACGATAAATCAGGATAGTTATGCTTCACAATGCAGCTATCAGGTAACATTAACATCAAATGAAGATAATTCAAAAACATATTCAGTTAATGCAGCTGCAAAAGATAATAAAGTCGTGCTTAAAATTCCGAATAATTTTCATTATGAGATTTCTTTGCCTATTCAGAATGGATCAAATCGTTATTCTTTGCTTCATACAAATTCAGATGAAACTTTGGAGGAAGTTGCACCCGACGGAGAACAGTATGTTATTAAGGGTGACACATCTGCCGATAATCTGCTTCAAGATGTTTATACATTGAATACACTTTATGAAAGTGAAAATACATTTGCTGTAAACTGGGAAGCAGATGGTAACGATCATACAAAAACAGGTGATTTGCAATTTATTCCTTATTTATATTATGAAGGTTATGTTGCAAATCCATCAGATGAAAACCGAACATTTACAGAATCAAAAAATAATAATACCTATGTCAGAGCAACAGATGAAATTTGCAAACAGCTTTTTGGATATGTTCCAGACTTTTCTAAGAACGATGAAGGCGATAAAATAACAATCAATGCACCTTCCCAAACTAAGAACGGAAAAAATGTAAGCTGGGCTTTTGTTGAAGATCCAAATCAGATTCAGAATTTTACTCCAACATATTACTTTGACAATGATGGAAATATGACATCTATTGTTAATAAATATTCCGCAGGTACATTTCAGGCAAGAATAATTTGGGAAGATGATGCGGATACTTCATATCGAAATGGTGAGAAAATAAGAATAGATCTGTATGCAAAGTCTACAGATGGTAGTGCAGACCGTTTAATAAAGTCACAAGATATAACTCCGTCAGAAAGCGGAAGTGTTCAGGATTTTACATTTGACAATCTTCAGATAACTGAAAACGGCGTACATATTGAATATTATGCCAAGGAAATTTTTGAAAATGCTGATGGAAATTATATTGATTCAAATGGTAAAAATTACAGAGCATTGGACGGTGGTATTATTCGGAACAGCGGTGAAGCGTTCACTAATATTTTAACGGTTAAAACAGAATTTAAAGCAGAAAAAGAATGGAAGTTAACAGAGCAGGGAAAAGATGCACTGCCTGGAAAAACAGTTCTTTATCTGTATCGATTTGAAGAAGATGAAAGCAGATCAGAACAAGAAGTCGCATCTGCTATCAGCAATGCATATCATGTACCGATTGCAGAAGGTTCTGCGGAAATTGTTTCGGTTTCACTTCAAGAAAACAATTATGAAAGTATGAGCGAAGATGGAAAACAACATATATCACTTTCAGGACTTGATAAATACAGCAAGAGCGGTAAAAAGTATGTCTACTTTATGAAAGAAGTTATGACAGACTTTCAGACAATTGGTGGAGCATCAATCAAATATAATGTAAAATATGAAAATACAGGAAATATGTCTGCTGACAATGTTGTTTTTGATGGAGGAAAGCTTGTAAATTACCCGACACAGAATGTTAGTGTTCCTGTACTTGTTAACTGGAAAGCGGCTGCAACACAGGAAAACTGGAAAAATTATCAGTATGTTGTAAAACTTCAGGTGAAAAAGGATGAAAATACGTTTGAAGATGTAGATTATGATGCATATCCGGAGGCAAAGCAGACATTTAATTTTGTAGCAGATAAATTTGCACTTGAATATCTTATTGCAAGAAAGTACGATGAGAATGGAAATCAACTGGAATATCGTGCTGTTGTTGAGAAAATATCTCGTGATGAAACGGAATTTCCTATTCAGAATTCCGTATTTCAAGCGGAAGGATATGACTATCGAATCAATGTTTCAGGTAATCAGCAAAATGGATATAATATTACAAATACTTTGTTTGGAACAACAAAGCTTAACATAAACAAGGAATGGATTAATGTAGACCCAATTGATATTCAGGTAAAAATAACAGAGCTTGATTCTACAAATAAGAATGTTGGTTCTTTGGTAGCTAATATTAATGTTGATGGCACAGTCAAAATTTCAGATAGTAACGGAACACTCGGCGAATCTTATATAAACACAGAAAATTACAAAATGATTTCTCAAAAAGAAACTTCATGGCAAACAGGTTATATTGAAGTTCCAAAATATGATAGTGAAGGTTATGAATATAAATTTTCTGCATCAGAACTGACAAAGGGTGGATTTGGAACCGAGATAAGAGAAACATTGACAGATAACACATATACTGCAAATGTGAAAAATTATCAAGGTTCAATTCCATATGAAAATATGAGGGTAAAAAAGCATTATGTTATCGGCGGTGACGAAAATATTCTTTATGATGCTCATATGGTTTTAGTAAAAAATACACCTGTTGATGAAGAAGGTGAAGATCAAAATCAGAAGTATTATTTTAAAAGTTTTGACACAAAAAACAACATCAATATTTACACTACAGATCCAAGTGAAGCATACCAAGTTACATTAAACGAGAAAAATAACTGGTTTAATACAATAAATGTTCAGTATGGCACTTCTGATGATTTGCATTTTGAAGAATATTCATTAGTTAAAGATGAACAGCATTCCTATATTGTAGATTACAGCAATGTAAGGAGCAGTTCAGATGGCAAAAAGTGGACCGGTGCAACAGTTTCTACGGACAAGCAGGTATATGCTGTTACAATTGATAAACAGAGTAACAGGAGTTATCTTGTAACAAATCAGCGTATTGGTGATGTAGAGGCAACAATTGTAGTCAAATGGCATGAGGGAACTTTTGCAGACGAAACTCGTCCTGACGTTGTGAATTACACACTGACATGTTCAGATGGTGGAAAAACATATCACTTAAAAGCGGATAAGAATACTAAAACAGTAACAATCACAGATGATGATGGCAATGAAACAAAAGTTCCATTGCAGGTTGACAATGATCAGTGGTCATTTATTATTGGTGGTCCTGATGAAAAAGGAATGGCACTTCCAAAATATACATCTGATACAGCTGTTACAGTAAGCTATATGCTTGAAGAGGACGGACTAGATATTTCCAATAAGGTAATTACATTCAGTTCAGATAATGGAAACTATACAGCGGAGGGAAAGTCAGAGCGTTATAATGCTTCAAAAACAAAATACTATGTTGAAGCATCAAATCGTGACCATGATAAAAAAACGGTAACCTTTGAGCATATTTTGGATAAAAAGGTAGGAAAAACATTTTATAAAGTTTGGTGTGATAAAGATGAAAAAGCTGATCGCCAAAGTCCTGTTCTTACTCTTTACAGCACAATAACACAGAATCCTGAAAGTGATAAGGATTATACGCTTGTCAGCGATTCAGTCTATACCAGAAAAACTCTGACAGCAGAAGATGATGGTTACTCAGAAAACTATGAAATATGGAAAATTGACTATGAATCTCTTCCGTTATTAGATGAGAACGGAAATCAGTTGTATTATTGGTTAAAAGAAACAGGTAAATCGGGCGTTAATTACGCTGAACCGATTTATTTTAAAACTTTGGCAGACTGTGATACTGCTTTGAAAAGTTCTGATCACAATAATAAAGTATTGCGTACTTCTCCGTCTAATGATGACACGCAATACTATAACAATTTATATCAGTTTATGCCAACTGGAAACTTAAAAACCGATTATGCACCTGAAAATGGCTGTATTTTAAATCTGATTGATCAAAGCACTACATTTTCTATGACAAAAAAGTGGACGAATGTTCCTAAGGGTGCAAGTGCGGGCAACTTAAAGTTTACTTATGCATTGATGGCAAAATTTGCAAATTCAGATGACCTTGTTCAAGTTGCATATTTGGAAAAGAATACTCTGGAAGAATTTACAGATAATTTTGTAAATACAGTTTATCACACTGACGGAGAAGTTCCACTCTATGATTTATATGGTAGAAAGATTACATATAGTATTGCAGAAAAAGTTACTGATAGCGTTAACGGTGCAGACTATACTGATAAAATTTTCAAACCATCTGTGGCAGGTACTACAGAAAATTCTATCACAATAAACAATGATTATATGGGCAGTAATAATAAGGCGGAGATTGCAGTAGGAAAAACTTGGAGTGGTGTTCATAAAGGTGAAGCATATCCATCTCTTGAAGTGTATCTGTACCGTTCAGAAACAAAACTTGATAATGAATCTGAGGCAATAAATGCATATAGAGATGCTGTTAAAGCTAAAAATACAGAAGTATACCAGAAGTTGACGCTTCAAAATGGAAAAGCAGAAAATGATAACCCTGTTGTGGATGGTGTGTTCAAAAATCTTTTGGTATATAAACCTAATGGTGAAAAATATTATTACTATATCATCGAAAATAACTCTCATGACAAGGTGTACAAGGCAGATAAAACCGATGCTCTTAGCGGTGAAGATACTGCTTATTGCGTGAAAGAAATTCAGCTGAAGAAAGATTTGACAGATAATTCTGAATCTGCAACACAAAATAATGTGGCATTTACAAATACATATCAGCGAAAATATGGAAATCCGGTTATATTGAATGGAACAAAAACATGGATTGACTATCATAACAATTCAGCTTCCAGACCTGATAATATTTCATTAAAAGTTATGCGTAGCAAGAACGACACTATTTATGGTGCAGAAGAAATGCCTGCTGATTCATATGATATTAAATGGACGAAAAATGAAGCTGACATCTGGGAGTATACAATTACTTCAAAGACTACTTGGGAACTCAATGATTCATCAGGTTACAACTGGACATATTTTGTAGAAGAATCTGTAGTGCCATTAGGATATAGTGCAACAAACAGATATACTAAAATTGACAGAAACAAGATGACAGAGGGAACAGTCAGCGGAGATAAGAAACCGGTAACAATTCAAATGGAAAAACCAATTACAAACCAGCTTTCTACAAAATTTACAGTAGAAAAACAGTGGCTTGGCGATTCCAATAATAAATTTCAGACAAGACTTCCTGTTAAAATCAGACTTCAATATTCTGTGGATAATACCACATGGAAAAATGTTAGTGAATTAATTTCAAGTGGTTGTGGCACAGATGAAAATTCAGCCTATACTGATATTGCAACGATAAAACCTCCTGAAAATTCAAATACATACTCTGCAAGCTATACTTTTGAGAAGCTCCCGTCTGTTATTTATGAAAACGGAGTAAGAAAAGATATTGTATATCGTGGAATTGAAATTGATGCTGATAACAACCCGATTCAAAAGGATAGTGAGAGTGGTATCTATTTGAACCAGGGATACCGTGTTGTTGATACAAATACTTCTTCTGGCGGATTGAAAAATTGTGTGAGGAACTATCTTTCTACATTTAATCTTACAGTAGAAAAGGTTTGGGTTGATGATAATAATTTTTATGCTCAGCGTCCTAATAGCCTTACGATAACACTTCAGAGAACAACAAAAGTAAACCCTGAATATGATGCATCATATGATGTTAATGGAAATACAGATGAAAGTGCCGGCTGGGTAGATGTAAAAGATGTAGATGGTAATCTGATTCAATATTCTATGTCTGTATCAAATGCGTTGAAAACCGATTCAAACAGGTGGCAAATTTCGGTCAAAGATATTCCGTCTTATTCTTCCAAAGGTGAAAAATATCAATACAGAGCGGTTGAAAGTGTGGATACAAGTGACCCTTATAATGCCGGAATGTCACTTAAAAATTACGAATTGACACAAAACTCTGAGGGATATAAAACAACACTGACAAATACTATCATTAAGAAAACCGAAGAGTATTCTGTTCAAAAAAAATGGGTAAATACATCAAAGGGAACAGCAATTCTTGAACTTATTTATCGTACGAAAAATACATCATGGAAACAGTATATCAATGAATATGGTGAAAATGTTCGTGTTACATTAGACGGTACAGCAGATACAAATGGTAATCAGCTTGCATTTGAAAGCAGTTCGTGGACTGCAACATGGAAAAATCTTCCTAAGCATGATAGTGAAGGAAATGAATATATTTATGCGGCTGTGGAAGTAGATGCAAGCGGAAAGATAATTACGTCATCAGACGGTTATCTGGTTGAAACAAACAGCGAAAATCCTGATGTAATTTATAATATTGAAAAAACATCTTTGACAATTCAGAAAACATGGGACGATCAGGAAAATAAATATGGTCTGCGAAATGCACCAATTTATCGTATATATCGCAAATTGCAGACAGATAATACAGTAACATCAAGTGCAAGCTGTGATTATAATGCAAGCGGTTGGGAAGAAATAGATCTTTCTGAATCTATAACATATGCAAATTCTGATATTGCGAGTGATTTAAATGTTACTGCAACAAAATATGTTATAAAAGGTGCTTCTGTCGACAATTCTGTTAAAAATCAGGTGAAAGCTTCTTCAACAGCTGATAATAACAGCATTGTTATTTCAAATCTTCCAAAATATGACAGAAATGGCAAGCTATATGAATACATTGCCATAGAACAGCAGACAAATCAAAATAAATCATATCAATTCCAATATGACGGAAATGCAAAATATTCTAAGTTTAAGGACGATCCGAGCAATTATCAGGAGGCAAAATCTTCATTTACAAATACAGATGGCTGGAAAGTTTCTGTAACAAATCAACTGATTACAGGTAATATTGCTGTACAGGAAACATTTGAAGATGATGCCGACAGAATCATTGACCCTAAAGGCAATATATCAAAAAGTCAAAATGTAGATGTTGTGCGTCCAAAAACAATAACAGTACAGCTTACTGCAAAAGGATTGTCAAAGGGTGTTTCAAGCAATGAAGTTTCTTTTGTGAATTATAAATATATATGGAATAAAGTTCCTGTTTATAAGAATGATGGTTCAAATTTTGAATATCAGATAACATCAAAAGAAAAGACAGCAAATACTCTAAGTAAATACAAAATCAAGGCAGAACAGGGAATTACTGTCAGTGAATCTGATGAAGTAGATAATAGTAAAGTGACTGTTACAAAAGGCAGAGCTTCTTCAAGCGGTGCAAATATGGCCGGAATACGTATTTTTGAAAGTGATTCAGAATCAATTACTGTGACATTCCAAAATGTTTACACCCCACAGGAAATAACAGTGCAAGCAATGAAGAAATGGTCTAATAAGACAGACAACAACTCTACTGAAATTCCTGATATTAAAGCTTATCTGGTTGCAAAGTTTAAAGTTGATGATAATACAGATACTTGCTGGCTTGTTCCAACAGAAAATAGCGGTGATATGACAAAATGGATTTATTTGGATAATGAATGGAGTCAAGAAAAAGTATTGCCGTTGAATTACAAAATTGAAACATATTGCAAAACATTGAATTCAAATGGTACAAAGGCAGCCTGGGGAAGTCTTCCGAAAAATGCAGTTAATTATGCCTATACAGAATCAGGTGCTTCACCGAGTCTTGGTAAGGTAAATGAAGTAACATATCAAGTTTATGAAGTGGTTGAAAAAATTAATTCCAATGTTACATATAAATATAATAATACCGTAAAAAGTGGAAATGTATTTACAATACAAAACACATTGGAAACTGTAAATGTTACAATTCAGAAAAAATGGAATGATGCAAATGATCAGGATGGAAAGCGTACAGACAGCATTACTGTTTTAGTAAACGGAATTGCCAATGGAAAGGATATATATCCTAATGGCAAAAAGTTTACAATTTCTAAAACTCAGAATTCAGATTCAAGTGATGTAGCCGGAAATACATGGAAATTAAATTTAACACTTCCAAAATACAGCAAGGACGGTTATGAGATTGCTTATTCCGTACATGAATTGGATGCAGATGGAAATGCACTTAGTGCAGGTGGTAACTATAACGCTGATTATGTTATGAAATCAGAATCAGGGAATATGAATGAAGGTTTTGAATTTATTAACCAGCATGACCTTGAATTAAAATCGCTGACAGTTCAGAAACAATGGGAAGATGCCAATAATCAGGATGGCTATCGCCCAGAGAGTATTAAAGTACAACTCTATGCAGATGGCAAAGAGGAGGGCGAACCGGTTACATTAAATGCTGAAAATAAATGGAGCCATTCGTTTGGAGGTCTTGAAGTAAATCGAAAAAAGGCAAATGCATCTGAAAAGACTGTAGCTGTAGTTTATACAGTGAAAGAAATATACCTTGATAAGAATTATACTGCAAGCATTAGTAAAGAAGAAAATGGCAAAATAGTTGTTACGAATCAGCATAAACTTGACACCAGAGATATAGAAGTACAGAAAAAATGGGAAGATGCCAACGACCAAGATGGTTTTCGTCCAAAAAATATTATTGTACAGCTTTACGCTGATGGCAAGGAAGTAAGCGGTAAAACTCTTATACTTAATGCACAGAATAATTGGAAAGGTAAATTTGAAAATCTTGAAGTAAACCAGAGTAAAAATGCTTTTTCAATCGGAAGAACTGAAATTCAGTACACTGTAAAAGAACTTGATGCAGATGGAAATGCACTTAGTACAGGTAATGACTATAATTCTGATTATGTTATGAAATCAGAATCAGGGAATATGAATGAAGGTTTTGAATTTATTAACCAGCATACACCTGAAACAAAATCACTGACAGTTCAGAAACAATGGGAAGATGCCAATAATCAGGATAGTTATCGTCCTGAAACAATGCAGATTCAGCTTTATCGAAATGATGAAAAAATTGGTGAACCACAAACACTGAATGAAGAAAATGGCTGGAAGTATATTTATCCGTCATTGGATGTCTATTTTGGAGGTAAGGTTGCAAAATATAGCATAAGGGAAATTCGTGAAGATGGGACAGAAGTAAATATTGGTGAAAGCTATGATGGAAATTATTTTTATAGTAAATCAGAACCTGAATCTGTTTCATTGAATCAGAATGAAAATGTAATTGTACTAACAAATAAGCATAAACTTGATACCAGAAATATTGCCGTTCAAAAACTTTGGGAAGATTCCAACAATCAAGACGGATACCGTCCTGAAAGCATTAAAGTACAACTTTATGCAGATGGTAAAGAGGAGGGTGAACCAGTTACATTAAATGCAGAAAATTCATGGAAACATACGTTTGAAAACCTTATGGTAAATCGAACAAAGGATAACATTTCTCAGCCTGCTGTTCCAATTGTGTATACTGTAAAAGAATTATCGACTGATACAGATGAGGCACTGGAAGATGGTAGTAAATTTAATGAAAAATATACAGTATCTTATGCTGGTGAAAATAGTGATGAAATTACTATCAAAAACACTCATATTACAGATACACGAGAAATTCTTGTTCAGAAAAAATGGGATGATAATGATAATCAGGACGGAAAGCGACCAAAAGAAATTACAGTGCAGCTTTATGCAGATGGTAAAGTAGTAAGTGGCAAAACTTTGACGCTTAATGCTGAAAACGACTGGAAAGGCAAATTTGAGAATCTTGAAGTAAATCAGCGTAAAAATACTTTTTCAACTGAAAAAACAGAAATTCAGTATACAGTAAAAGAACTGGATACCAATGGCAATGCAGTTGAAGAAAACATTGTCAGCAATGATGGATATACTTTGGCTTCTATAGTTGGAAGTATGGGAGAAGGATATGTATTGACAAATCAATATGTTCCTGAAACTGAAAATCTGACAATTATGAAATCGTGGGAAGATGCCAATGATCAGGACGGCTGTCGACCAAACAGCATTCAGGTACAGCTTTATCAAAACGAGGAAAAGGTTGGTACACCACAAGAATTGACTGCTGAAAACGGATGGAAATATACATTCAGTTCATTGGCAGTGTATAAAAAAGGACAAAAAGCTGTTTATAATGTAAAGGAGATAAGTGAAGACGGTAAAGAAATTGCAGTTGGTGAATCTTATAATGAAGCATATCATTACAGCAATTCGGAGCCGAAAACGCTTGTCCTTGAATCAAATGCAGCAAATGAAATTGTTATCACAAACACTCATAATCCATATAAGAAAAAAATAACAGTAAAAAAGATATGGAATGATGATGAAAACCGTGATGGTTATCGTTCAGGTGAGGTTACAGTGCAGCTTTATGCAGATGATAAACCGACAGGTAAAACAGAAAATCTGAATGAAGAAAATAACTGGACTGCATCGTTTGATGATTTGGAATGTAATAATAAAAAGATATCTGATACAGAAAAAACAGTTCCGATTGTTTACACGATAAGGGAACAGAATGCAGATGGAAACACTTACTTGGAAGATGGAGAAGCATATAATGAATTTTATACAGTTTCATATACAGGAAAAAGTGATGACATATCTGACTCGGAAATTTTAGTTACAAATACTCATGAGATTGAAATAACATCATTTTCGGGCGTTAAAACATGGGAAGATGCAGATAATCAGGACGGAAAGCGACCGAATGAAATTATAGTGTCTCTTTTTGGAAAAACTACTGAAACTGAAAAGAAAAAGGTTGACAGTCAAAAAATTTCTTCTGATGAAAATGGCGAATGGAAGTTTGAATTTAAAAATCTTCCTAAGAAAGAAAATGGTGTTGACATTATCTATTATGTAGAGGAAGATGCAGTAGAAGGCTACAATGCAATTTATCAGAATGAAAATATTATCAATCGTCATGAACCTGAGAAAATTAATATATCAGTAAAGAAAGTGTGGGATGATGCAAATAATCAGGACGGTATAAGACCAAATTCAGTAACTGTAAAACTTTTGGCAGATAACCAAGAAACTGGAAAAACTATAACTTTGAATGATGCAAATCATTGGAATGCTTCATTCAGCAGTCTGGATAAGTATACAGATGGCAGAGAGATTATTTATACCATAGAAGAGGAAAGTTGCGAAGGTTATACTCCTACTTATGAAGGTGATATGCAGAATGGATTTGTTATTACAAACACATATGAGCCAAAAGAGACTTATGTAGATGTTCGTAAGATGTGGGATGATGAAGAAGATGCAGACCAGATCAGACCAAAGAGTATTATTGTAAAGCTTTTAGCCGATGGTAAGGAAACAGGAGATACAGTTGAACTGAATAGTAAAAATAACTGGACAGCACGATTTTCGGAACTTGCAAAAAATGCAAATGGAAAGAAAATAATCTATACTGTTTCAGAAGAAACACCTGATGGATACCAATCCACAGTCAGTGAAGCAGATGAAAATGACTTTACTATTACAAATTATCACAAAACAGAGTATGCTTCACTTGAAATAAAGAAATACGGTGTGAATGGTGAAAACGTTTTTGGTGCAGTAATGCAGATACAAGACAATGATGGAAATGTAATTTCGATAGATGGAAAAAAGCTTGAATGGACATCTGATGGAGATACATGGAAGATAGACAAACTGTTGAAAGGAAAGTATAAGTTAGTTGAACTCTCTGTGAAGAACAGTACAGATGGAAATCAATATGACATTATAAAAAATCCGCTGACATTTGAAGTTAAAAATGGAACAATTCTTGCGGATACTGTCGAAAAGAATTTGGAAAGTGGATATTATGATGTAAAAGGTAACAGTATCTATATTTATAACCCACTGAAAAAAGCAGAAACAACTACAGTTGTTACAACAACGTCAACAACAAAGCCAACTACTACTACAAAACTTACTACTGTTACGTCAGCAACAAAGCTAACTACAAAATTTACCACAACAACATCAATGACAAAGTCGACAACCACTACAAAACTTACTAAAATTACATCAACGACAAAGTCGACTACAACAACAAAACTTACCACAATGACATCAACGACAAAGTCGACTACAACAACTACAAAATTTACTACTGTTACATCAGCAACAAAGTCGACTATAACAACTACAAAATTTACTACAATTACATCAACGACAAAGTCGACAACCACTACAAAGCTTACCACAATGACATCAACGACAAAGCCGACTACTACTACAAAACTTACTACAATTACATCAACGACAAAGCCGATTACAACAACTACAAAATTTACTACAATTACATCAGCAACAAAGCCAACTACAACTACAACAACAAAACCAACTACAACAACAACAACAAAACCAACTACAACAACAAAACTTACTACGACAACATCAACAACAAAACCAACTACTACTACAAAACTTACTACGACAACATCAACGACAAAGTCGACAACCACTACAAAGCTTACCACAATGACATCAATGACAAAACCAACTACTACTACAAAACTTACCACAACGACATCAACGACAAAGCTTACTACAACTACAAAATTCGCTACAATAACATCAACGACAAAACCAACTACTACTACAAAACTTACTACAACGACATCAATGACAAAGTCAACAACAACTACAAAATTCACTACAATTACATCAACGACAAAGTCGACAACAACAAAACTTACTACAACAACATCAGCAACAAAGCTAACAACAACTACTAAATTAAATTCAACAACAAATGCCGCTAACACTACCACAATTATAACAGGAACTACTGATGTAAGCAGTACAAATTTAATTGAAAATACAGTAACAAGGACAACCTCTACTACGACGACAACAACCATTTCAAATACAACAGGTGCAGTTCATAACAACAATGGTACTTTGGGTAAAGGAGATAGTGAAAAAACAGATATTTCTGCTGATTCTGAATCTCGAAAAAATTCTCAAGTTAAAGATAAATCATCTGTAAAAACAGGTGACGAAGGAATTATATACTGTATTGTTATTTTGATTGTATCAGCACTTTGTACTTTATTGAATATGGCTATGTCTCATCGAAAAAAAAGTGGTGATTAAAGAAGAATATATTATGTTTTTATTGTAAAGAAAATCCCCCGAACGCTGATGCATTCGGGGGATAAATTTTATTTAGAAATTATTTGAATTCGGAAATTTTTCCTGTGAAAACTCCGGCAATTATAGATGCGTAATATTTAAGAATAATTACAGCGTCCTTTGAATCAACTGATCCATCTCCGTTAACATCGCCTGCTGAAATATCATCTTTTGTTTCATTTCCTGCAAGCTTTTCAGCATATGATTTCAAAACAATAACTGCATCTTTTGAGTCTATTTTTTCATCTCCGTTTATGTCGCCGAGAGATTTTGTTGAGGTTATGTTGGTAGTAGTTGTGGTTGGTTCTGTTTTAATTGTTGATGTAGTTGTTATTTCAGTTTTTTCTGTGGTTGTTGTAACTTTTGTAGATGTTGTTTCTGCTTTACTTGTTGAAGTTGTTGGTTCTGTTGTTTCTTCAGAATTCCCCCAAAAATAAATATTTGCATTTAATAATGAATCGTTTAAATCTTGAGTATTTCCAATGTTAATATTTTTCCACTCTTCTTTTGTTCCATTATAATAAACATCTTTTAAACTTTCACAATTTTCAAAAGCGGCACTTCCTATTGAATTTAATGTATTAGGAATTGATATCCTTGAGAGATTTGTACAACCACTGAAAGCACCAAAACCAATAGATTCAACTGCATCAGGGAGAAATGCATCTTTAAGATTTGTACAATTTTTAAAAGCCTCAAAACCAATTGAGGTAATTGTATCCGGAAGCGTAGTATATTTGCCAGTTTCAAGATTTAAAGATGCATTTGTTATATATTCAAGACTTGAACAACCTTTAAAAGTGTCATCGCTAATTGTTGTCACAGACTCAGGAATTCTTACACTTAAAAGACTTGTACAGTATTCAAAAACACCACATCCAATTGAAGTAACCGAATCAGGCACTTTTATTTCTTTGAGACTTGTACAATTTTTAAAGACACAAAAACCAATTGTTGTAAGTTTATTTGAAAGTGTTACATCTGTAAGATTGGTACAGCCTGAAAAAACATTATCATCAATAAAAACAACTGAATTAGGTATTGTTACACTTTCAAGACTTGTACAATCTGAAAAAGCAGTAGAAAAAATTTTTGTCACAGACTCAGGAATTTTTATACTTGTAAGATTCGTGCAACCATTGAAAAAGTTATATCCAATTGAAGTAATTCCATCTTCTATCACAATCGATTTAATTAAATCATTTTTATAAAATGGTTAAACTTGTGCCGTATAATAATCTTTCATTTTGCCTGTTCCTGAAATGGTCAAAACCCCATTATCATCAAGTGTATAAGTGGCATTATCTCCGCATTGTCCTGTTTCAGCTGCATTAGCAACAATAGCATTGTCCTCCGCAAAGTTAACCACTGTACCTATCGGCAGGCTCGAACAAACCACAGCCGAACCGACCATCGCTGAAATTATTTTTTTGAATTTCATTTTTAACACACTCCTACTAAAATATCATATTTTGTAATTTTTAATTACATAAATTAATTATATATCTTATAGAAATAAATTGATAGGTTTTTGTGTTAATTTTTTATAAATTATAAATCCTATCATTTCAAAATCTATACTTGTACAAAATTTTCCTCTTTACATTTTTTCAACTTTTTCCATAATACTTGACAAATTACTCATAATAATGTAAAATATAGGTATAGGTTTGGTGCAGATGTAAAGCTGTCCAAATAATAAAACCGTGAAAGGAACTCAGAAACAATGGGACTTACTCTTACAGAGAAGATTTTAAAGGCACACCTCGTTGAAGGTGAGATGAAAAGAGGAGAAGAAATCGGTATCCGTATCGATCAGACTTTAACTCAGGACGCAACAGGAACAATGGCATATCTTGAATTTGAAGCTATGGGTGTTCCACGTGTAAAAACAGAAAGAAGTGTTGCATATATTGACCATAACACACTTCAGAGTGGATTTGAAAATGCTGATGACCACAGATTTATCGGCAGTGTTGCAAAGAAGCACGGAATTTATTTTTCACGTCCTGGTAATGGTATCTGTCATCAGGTACATCTTGAAAGATTCGGTATACCTGGAAAAACTCTTATCGGTTCAGACAGCCACACACCAACAGGCGGCGGTATCGGTATGATAGCAATGGGTGCAGGCGGTCTTGATGTTGCAGTTGCAATGGGCGGCGGCACATATTACATAACTTGTCCGAAAGTTGTTAAAGTTAATCTCACAGGCAAACTTTCACCATGGGTTGCTGCAAAGGATGTTATTCTTGAAGTTTTAAGAAGACTTTCAGTTAAGGGCGGCGTTGGTAAAGTTATTGAATACTGCGGCGAAGGCGTTAAGACTTTATCAGTACCTGAAAGAGCAACTATAACAAATATGGGTGCAGAACTTGGTGCAACAACTTCAATTTTCCCTTCAGATGAAATTACAAGAGAATTTTTAAAGGCACAGGACAGAGAAGAAGTATGGACACCTCTTTCAGCTGACCCTGATGCAGTTTATGATGAAGAAGTTGACATCAATTTAAGCGAACTTGTTCCGCTTGCAGCATGTCCACATTCACCTGATAATGTTAAAACAGTTGAAGAAATCGGAAAACTTAAAGTTGATCAGGTATGTATTGGTTCATGCACAAATTCATCACTTCTTGATATGATGAAAGTTGCACATATATTAAAGGGTAAAACAGTAAATCCTGATGTTTCACTTGCAATAGCACCTGGTTCAAAGCAGGTTCTTAATATGATTGCTGAAAACGGCGTTCTTGCAACTCTTATTGCAGCAGGTGCAAGAATACTTGAAAGTGCTTGCGGACCTTGCATAGGTATGGGACAGGCTCCAAACAGCGGCGGTATTTCACTCAGAACATTTAACCGTAACTTTCTTGGAAGAAGTGGAACAAAAGATGGTCAGATATATCTTGTATCACCTGAAATGGCAGCAGCTTCAGCTATAACAGGTTATCTTACAGACCCGAGAACACTTGGTGATATGCCTGAATTTGTTCTTCCGGAAAAGTTCAGCATAAACGATAATATGATTGTTCCTCCTGTTGATGAAAAGGATATGGACAGCGTTGAAATTCTCAGAGGACCAAACATAAAGCCGTTCCCTGAAACAGCACCTCTTGAAGAAACAATTTCAGTACCATGTTCACTTAAAGTAGGCGATAATATCACAACAGACCATATTATGCCTGCCGGTGCAAAAATTCTTCCGCTTCGTTCAAATATTCCTGCAATTTCACAGCATTGCTTTACAGTATGCGATGAAAACTTCCCTAAACGTGCAAAAGAACTTGGTTCAAGCATCATTGTGGGCGGTTCAAACTACGGGCAGGGTTCATCACGTGAACACGCAGCACTTGCACCTCTTTATCTTGGCGTTAAGGCAGTACTTGTTAAATCATTTGCAAGAATCCATAGAGCAAATCTTGTAAACGCAGGTATTCTTCCGCTTACATTTGTAAACGAATCAGATTATGATAAAATTTCAGAAGGCGACAAGCTTGAACTTGCGAATATTCGTGCAGATATAACAGCAGGAAAGCAGGAAATAACACTTGTAAACAAGACAACAGGCGATAATATTCCTGTTCTTTGCGAACTTACAGAAAGACAGAAGGATATAATTTTTGCAGGCGGTCTTCTTGACTACACAAGAGAAAGACTCAGCAAATAATGAATAATATTATTTCGAGTGCTTTTGATGTATACAAAGCAGTATCTGTACATATTAAAACAAAAGAAGAATTGATTTCGGTTGTTGCTGTTGTTGTAATTTATTTTGCATTGAGTTTTATTCTGCAAAGTGTTTGTAAAAATATGACGCAAAAAAAATAAATACAATTTCAGTTATTGTGGCAGCAGCAGTAGGAATTATTATTATATTTGTGATTGAGTAAATGTATTATGGAAAATAAAAGTCATAAATACATTAACTATGAAGACGCAATAAAGAATGAAAAAGTTGTAGCAATGCTTAACAAAGCAAGAAAAAAGCAGAAGAGAAAAAATAAAATAGGCAAGGGAATTGCTATATCTTGTTTTGTTGCTGCAATTTTAATAATTATAATATACTATATTTACAGAACTTGCAGAGCAGCTTTTCAGTTGAAAATGTTGGTAGGGGATTTCAAAGAAAATCCCATTAGAATGTTAATACTTATCCTCTTATCTGTCGTAGTAACTTTTTTATTATATAAAGCGAAAAAAGGCACAGAGGATAAATATAAAAAAATCAGGGAGGAAAAAGCAAATGGCAAAAATTCAGATGAAAACTCCGCTCGTTGAAATGGACGGAGACGAAATGACAAGAGTTTTGTGGAAGTGGATAAAGGATATTCTTATAAATCCTTACGTTGACCTCAAAACAGAATACTACGACCTTGGTCTTGAAAATCGTGAAAAGACAAAGGACAAAGTAACAATCGATTCAGCAGAAGCAACAAAAAAATATGGTGTTGCTGTTAAGTGTGCAACAATCACACCGAATGCTGCAAGAATGCCTGAATACAATCTTACTCAGATGTGGAAGTCACCAAACGGTACAATCCGTGCGGCACTTGACGGAACAGTATTCAGAACACCTATTCTTGTTAAGGGCATAACACCTTACATTCCTACATGGACAGCACCTATAACAATTGCACGTCATGCGTATGGTGATGTTTATAAAAATACTGAAATGCAGGTTAAACAGGGTTCAAAAGCTGAACTTGTTGTAACAAATCCTGATGGTTCAGAAAACAGAGAACTCATCTATAATTTTGAAGACGGCGACGGCATTATTCAGGGACTTCACAACAAGGATAAGTCTATTGAAGGTTTTGCAAGAGCTTGCCTCAACTATGGTCTTGATTTAAAGCAGGACGTTTGGTTTGCAACAAAAGATACTATTTCAAAGAAATATGACCACAGATTTAAGGATATTTTCAATGAAATATATGAAAAGGAATACAAAGAAAAGTACGAAGCAGCAGGAATTGAATATTTCTACACACTTATTGATGATGCAGTAGCAAGAGTTATCCGTTCAAATGGCGGATTTATCTGGGCTTGCAAAAACTATGACGGCGATGTTATGTCTGATATGGTTTCTACGGCTTATGGAAGCCTTGCAATGATGACATCAGTACTTGTATCTCCAACAGGAATATACGAATACGAAGCCGCACACGGCACTGTACAGCGCCATTACTATAAGTACCTAAAAGGTGAAGAAACATCAACAAAATCAGTTGCAACAATATTTGCAGGGAGTGGTGCTTTACGCAAGAGAGGCGAACTTGATAATCTTCCTGAACTTGTTGAATATGCTGACAAGCTTGAAAAGGCTACAATTCGGACGATTGAAGACGGCATTATGACAGGTGACCTCTATCTTATTTCAAAGCTTGAAAACAAGAAAAAGGTTAATTCAAAGGAATTCCTTGAAGCAATTAATGAAAGACTTGCAAAACTTATGTAATATGAGCTTTTGTTTAAAAAAATTGGCAGCTTTTCATTTTGAAATGCTGCCTGTTTTTTATAATTTATAAAAAATTAACTTTGATGTGATTATTTTTTTCTTTTTTTAATGTATAATTAAACGGAAATGGTAAAATAAATATTAATTACTTTTAAGGAGAAGAAAATGAAGAAATATATTAAACTTATGCGAGTGAAACATTATATAAAAAATCTTCTAATTTTTGTTTCACTTTTTTTGCAAAAGGTATATTTGAAACTGAAAAGCTTTTAGCTGCAGTAATGGGATTTCTTAGTTTTTGTCTTATTTCATCTGCAGTATATATCATTAATGATATCAATGATATTGAAAAAGATAGAAATCACCCTACAAAATGTAATAGACCGCTTGCAAGTGGTGCTGTTTCAAAAAAACAGGCTATTGTTCTTCTTGTAATATGTATTGCTGTAGCTGTGTTTTTAAGTTTACTTACAAGTAAATTTTTTTCATTAATATACGTTGCAGTTTATTTTGTTTTAAATGTTCTTTATAGTTTTATATTGAAAAATTATCCTATCATAGACATTGTCATACTGACTTCTGGCTTCGTTTTAAGAGTTCTTTATGGAGCATATATAACCAATACTGTCATTTCAAGTTGGCTTTTCCTTGTAATCGTGTCAGGTTCCTTTTATCTTGGCCTTGGAAAAAGAAGGGCTGAAATCGAACTTAATGCAGACAGCAGAAAAGTTCTGAAATACTACAATTATGCATTTCTTGATAAAAATATGTATGTATGTTTTGCACTTGTAGCTGTGTTTTATGCACTTTGGGCGAAGGAGTTTTCAAATCCATATATGATTTATTCAGTTCCTCTTGTATTTGTAATTTTAATGAAATACAGCCTTGATATTGAAGGGGACTATGATGGAGATCCTGTTGAGGTAATATTGAAAGATAAGTGGCTTATTTTTTTGTCTATAATATACATTATTCTTGTTTCAATTCTTCTATATTTGGTATAAGTGGTGATGATATGAACGTTTATGATTTTGACAACACAATATATGACGGTGACAGCACTGTTGATTTTTATTTTTTTATGTTGAAAAGATACCCTTATGTTATATTTCAATTTCCTTTTCAGTTTTTTGGATTTATTGAGTATAAATTAAAAAAAATTGATAAAACAAAATTTAAAGAAAAATTTTTCAGTTTTTTGAAGTATAGCAAATCTATTGAAAATGATATAAAACTTTTCTGGAACAAAAAAGAAAATAAAATAAAAAAATGGTACTTAGATCAACAAAAGAATGATGATATTATTATTTCGGCTTCGCCTGAATTTTTACTAAAAGAAATTTGTAGTCGTATTAATATATCTCATCTTATAGCTTCTAAAGTTGACTCAAATACAGGAAAGTTTTTATCTAAAAATTGTTATGGTGATGAAAAAGTTTCACGTTTAAAAGAATATCTTGAAGATTTCAGAATTAATAAATTTTATTCAGATTCACATTCAGATGATCCTCTTGCAAAACTTGCAGAAGAATCATATTTAGTAAAAGGGGATAAATTAGAAAAATGGTAAAAAAAATAAATTATAATACTCTATCAAAGATTTTTATTGTTATATATTGCCTAATTATGGTAATATATTCATCGATATATGTTCCAAGACCTACTGGTGAATGGGATGATTACAGTCTTATGACATCTTCGATTATGAGTCAACATGATATTACTATTTCAGATGGAGATATAGAAGAATATAAAAATATTTTTCCTGATTTTTCACAAGCTGTTGACAGGTATCATTTGTCAGGTTTGTATGCAAAAAATGGTGGCGAAATGCCGTGGTATTTTCCAACATATTCAGCAGCTTGCATTCCTATGATAAAATTGTTGCAAATTATGGAACTAAGGGCAAGCAATGGCTTTGCATATACCAATATTGCATCAATGGCAGCTCTGTTATTGATTGTTTTGTTTTGTCTTAAAGTTGGTGAAAAAAGAAAATTTGGACTGATTGTTCTTTTAAGTATAAATCCGGTTATTTTTTATTTTAACTGGATAAGTAGTGAAGCTTTTATGTATTCATTATTAGGAATAGCAATGGTTTTTCATTTTAATAAGTGGCATAAACTTTCTGCAATTTTTCTTGCAATATGTGGAACAATGAATCCAACAATACTTGCCGCAGGTATTATTTTTATTTTTGAATATTTGATAGAAATATTATCACAAAAACCAAAAACTATTGGTTTCTGGAAATATGTTTTTTCACGTCTTAAAGAGATAATTCTTTATGGTTTATGCTGGGTTATTGCACTTATACCGTTTGTATATAATTACTATAATGTGGGATATATTAATTTGACAGCTGCAAATCCAAACTTTACAAAAAGTGCAGATTCTGTTTTTAGCAGAATGGTAGCGTATCTGTTTGATGTTAACTATGGAATACTTCCTTATTTTCCTTTGCTGCTAATATTTGCATTGATTTTAATTATTCCTGCAATAATAAGAAAAAAGTGGCATTATATATCAATAATAATAGCATTTTTTGCTGTGGCATATTCATATTCAATTATGTCGCATGTAAACTGTGGAATGTCAGGAATAGCACGATATAACGAATGGAATGCTGTCTTGCTTATATTTGCTGTAGTTATGTATTTTGACAAAATAATTACGAAAAAAATTATTACTTCTGCTATTGAAATTTCTTTTGCATTGGAAGTTTTTATAACTGGGACAATCATTAATTGCTATGGTGTAAATAAGTCTATGTATGCCGATTTTAAATATATGACGCCAATTGCTAATTTTATTCTTGACAACGCTCCTTATCTATATAGTCCTCTGCATTCTACTTTTAATAGTAGAACCACTCATGTTGATGGCGGATATATATATGAAACACCTATTATAAATTGTGATGATAAGGGTTATGTAAGGAAAATTCTTGCAACAAAATCCGATACAGATACGCTCATTAAGTCGATTCATGGAAATGATACTGATAAAAAATGGTTTGCAGAAAAGGTTAAAAAACTCGGGACATCAGAAAAATATATAAACATTCCAAAAAGTAAAAAACTTATAAAAGCATGTGAATATAAACCGGGTGATGAAATACTTTTCTGTAATAAAGATTATAATGCAAATAAATACATTATTTCAGGATTTGGAGCAAGTGAGAGAGATTTTACATGGACAATAGAAAAAAATTCTTCTCTTAATATTAAAATTGATTCTGAAAAGAAAAAATTCCATTGTTCTATTGATGTTGGAAATTCATATCTTTATGCAAGAGATATTATTTTCAAAATCAATGATGAAATAGTATATACTACAAATGTAAAAAATGGCAGATTAATTGAATTTGATTTTGAAAACTCTGAAGAAATTACAGAATTGACAATCAATATTCCTTCTGCTGAAGCTTTAGATATTTACCAAAAAGGTGATACCAGAAAATTAGGTTTGGAAATCAAAAAAATAGTAATTACTGAAAAATAAATCAAATAAAATAAAACACTAAGCCCCTTCTGTTGGACTAATAACACAATTCCAACAGAGGGGCTAATTTTATCTATCCATCAATTCCTGTTTTAAAATACAGAGGTCGAGTACATTTATTTTACTATCTTCGTATAAATCAGCAGCTTTCCAATTAGCAAGTTTTACATCTGGGACGGCGAGAATCC
>JALEJO010000110.1 GCA_022769365.1 Oscillospiraceae bacterium
GGCGACCTCAACAACGACAATAGCATAGATTCAAAAGATGCTGTTATAGTTCTGAAAGATTATGCACAGGCACTTGTATCAGGAAGTTCAGCGTTTAAAGCTGCAGGTGATGTGAACAAAGATGGTAAAGAAGATTCAAAAGACGCTGTTAAGATACTCAGATACTACGCAGAAACTCTTGCAGGTGTTTACAAAGGAAATATAGCTGATTTTAAATAATCAGAATATAATTTTAAAGCGGCCGATTTGGTCGCTTTTTTATGTGCGGATATTTTACTTGAAAAAAATTTCAAAAAACACTTGACAAAAGAAAAATTATGTGATATAATAGTAAACGCTGTAAGGCAATCGTATTCTAAAGACAACCAGCAGTTGTGTTAAAACATTAAACGGAAGACTGGTCGAGGAATCGGCAATGAATATAACTCACATAAGTGATTTATTGTCTTTTCTCGATATAGAGGAAAGATTTTTTTATTGCATGGTTAACCGAGTACGATGAATATTTATTCGGAGGTGAAAATCATGCCAAGTACAAAGGTTTTAGAAAGCAAGAAGGCTAAGGTTGAAGCTCTCGCAGCTCAGCTTAAAGAATGTGCTTCATTTGTTCTCGTTGACTACAGCGGTATCTCAGTTGAAGACGATACTAAGCTTAGAAAAGATCTCAGAGATGCAGATGTTAATTACATGGTAGAAAAGAACTCAATTCTTCGTTTCGCTCTTAAGGAAGCTGGATTTGAAGGATATGACGAAGTTCTTCACGGTGCTACTGCCATTGCTTTATCAAAGGAAGATCAGACAGCTCCTGCAAGAGTTTTAGGTGAATTTGCTAAGTCAAAGGACGATTATTTTACTCTTAAAGCAGGTTGTGTTGAAGGCGAATATTATGACGCTGCAGGCGTTGAAAAGCTTTCAAAGATCCCTTCAAAGGATGTATTGCTCGCTCAGCTCGTTGGTTCACTTCAGGGCCCACTTCAGAAGCTTGCTGCTACATTACAGGCTGTTGCAGACAGCAAATCAGACGATACAGCTGCATAATTGTTGCTATGCTGCATCTTAATTTCGGATATGATATATCCACGCAGAACTTTTAAGGTTCTGAATTAAATAATTTAAATAATTTTTTTAAGGAGATTTTAATCATGGCTTCAGAAAAGACATTAAAGTTTATTGAAGATATCAAAGCACTTTCTGTATTAGAACTTGCTGAATTAATCGACGCTATCCAGGAAGAATTCGGTGTAACAGCTGCTGTTGCTGCTGCTCCAGCTGCAGGCGGTGCTGCAGGTGCTGCTGAAGAAAAGACAGAATTCAACGTAGTTCTTGCTTCATTCGGTGACGCTAAGATGGCAGTTATCAAGGCAGTTAAGGAAGCTCTCGGTCTTGGCCTTAAGGATGCAAAGACACTTGTTGAAAGTGCTCCTGCAACACTTAAAGAAGCTGCTCCAAAGGCAGAAGCTGAAGAACTCAAGGCTAAGCTTGAAGAAGCTGGCGCTACAATCGAACTCAAGTAATTTAATTTTAGATATACTTTGAATTAGATAAAAATCGGGGGAACTCTTGCAGTTCCCCCTTTTTTAATTAGGAATGAGGAGTGAGGAATTAGGAATTAAGGTGTCTCCTGTGGCGACAAATCTAAAACCCCTCAGTCAAGCCTTCGGCTTGCCAGCTCCCCTTTCAGAGGAGCCTTTATTGAGCCTTATTGATTTAATGAAAAAAGTCCTATTTAAAGCCTCTCCTTTTAAGGAGAGGTGGCACAGCGTAGCTGTGACGTAGAGGTTTTTAAATCTGTCAGCAAAGCTGACACTTTAATTCCTAATTCCTAATTCAAATAAGCAGATAGCAAAGAGCGAGAATCATTTTTTTGTCACTGCTGTTTTTTAAAAGTATGATAATAAGTATAATAATCAGTGCATTTTCTTTATCTTTAAGTATGTTTGATAAAAAATTATTGGAAGAATTAGATTTGAAATTATTTTTATTTTCAGAAGTTGCATTTTTGTTGAAAACGTCATTTGAAAAATCATTTTCATTTTTTAAAACATCGTTTTCAGCAGAATTTTCTTCTCTCAGCGGAAAAATATCAAAAAAATCATTCTTTTTATTTTCAGTATAGTTTATATCCATAATATTTCACCTTTTAAAACTTGATAATGTCGCCGAGCAGACCACTGCTGTTTGCAGTTTTCAGAATGTTCAGTATTTTCATTATTTTAATAATTTTATCGATTTTTTCTTGTTTTTCCTCTTTTAAATGAGGTTTTAGTGCAAGAAGAAGAGCAGTATCTTTGCTGTTTTCTTCTGAATTAAGCATAGCTAAAATCTGCATAATTTTACCGAAATCAATTGAATTTTCATTGCTTTCAGAACTTTCGGCATTTTCAGATGATTCCGAATTGCTCTCAGGTGAATTTTGCGTATTTTCACTGCTACTTTGCATCATTTCAGCTAATTCCTCAATTTGCTTCATACTTTCAGGGTCAGAGAGTATATTCTGCATATTTTCAAGTATATTATCCATAACGCAAAAACCTCCCTGACAAAAAATATTTTATGTTATTTGTTTTTTCCTTTTAATTTTTTCATTAAAGCAACAGCCTGCGGCGAATTTAAAATTTTTTCGGTCATTTCACGGTCGGAAAGAATTTTTTTTATTTTTTCGGAATCTTTTCCGTTTATTTTTGAAAGAATATTATCCATTTTTCCCTCGGCAAGATTTTTTTTCAGTTCTTCTGAATTTATTCCTGTGCTGCTGCTTACCTCTTTTATCATTGAATCGGGGATATTATTGTAGTTGTTAGTGTTTTTCATAAAAAAACTCCTTTCTTTACTTTAAATGATATTGAAATTTAATTTCATTTGTGATATAATATAATAGATTAATTTTAAGGGGGAAATCAAAAATGAAAAATTTAAGGATTATAGCTTTATCCGACACACATGGACTTGCTTACAAAATTGAAGAAATAATTGAAAAACAGCCTGATGCTGATTTTTACGTTTTTCTTGGTGACTGTGAAAATTCTCTTACAGGTTCAAATGATCTCAATAGATTTTTTGAGAAAAAACCTGAATACAAGTCAAAGTTTTTGATTGTAAGAGGTAATTGTGATACGGATACAAAAGTTCCATTTAATATGGTTATTGATGCAGGGGTACACAAGATATATGCAACACATGGTCATAAACAGAACGTTTCGGGCGGATATGACAAAATTGTTTATGAAGCAATGAGAGAGGAATGCGATATAATTCTTCATGGTCATACTCATGTCAGATGCCTTAAAAAAGAGGGAGATGTAAGTATAATATGCCCTGGAAGTGCAGCTGTACCAAGAGATGGAAAGCCGGCTTCATTCGGAATAATCGACATTCTTTCTGACGGAAGTTTTGATATGCACATTGCAGATGTATGATATATTCTGATATATATTATATGATGAAAATAAAATAATGTTCGTATACTTTTTTCAAAATATACTTGTGTATTAAATAGTATGCAAAGTATTCAGAAATAATTCAGTTGAATTGAGGGAAAAACAAAATGAATCTTGAAGAAAAAACTTTAAACAGCGAAAAAGTCCTTCAGGGAAAAATTTTATATGTTACAAAAGATACTGCACTTCTTTCAGATGGAAGAAAAACTCAGCGTGATGTTATTCATCATAACGGCGGTGTCGGTGTCGTTCCTTTAACGGATAAAAACACAATTTATATGGTTCGCCAGTACAGATACCCTATGCATGAGGTTACTCTTGAAATTCCTGCGGGAAAGCGTGAGGGAGATGAAGCACCTATCGAGTGCGGAAAAAGAGAACTCAGGGAAGAAACTGGCTGCACAGCTTCTGAATATGTTGATTTAGGTGCAATTTATCCTACACCTGCATATGATACGGAAGTTATTTATATTTATCTTGCAAAAGGTATAGATAAGTGCTGTGATCAGGATCTTGATGAGGGCGAATTTATAAATGTTGAAGAAATATCCCTTGAAAAAGCGTATAATATGGTTATGAACGGCGAAATAAAAGATGCCAAAACACAAATAGCCATTCTGAAAACATATAATATAGTAACAAATGGAAAGCAGGTATAAAAAATTCTATGGATAAGAATATATTAAACGGCAAAAAACACATTCATTTTATAGGTATAGGCGGTTCGGGAATGTATCCGCTTGCACAGATACTCCATAACAAAGGTTATTATTTAACCGGTTCGGATAATAATGAAACTGAAACACTTCAGGCTGTCAGAGATATGGGTATACCTGTTATGATTGGTCAGAGAGCTGAAAATATTGAAGGAGCAGATTTAATTGTTCATACAGCCGCTATTATGGCTGATAATCCTGAACTTATTGCTGCAAAGGCGAGTGGCGTTCCTGTTCTTGAAAGAAGCGATTTACTGGGGATTATCACATCATGGTATAAAAATGCAATCTGCATTTCAGGTACACACGGAAAAACAACAACAACTTCAATGGCAACACAAATTCTTTATGAGGCAGGTATTGACCTTTCTGCCTATATTGGCGGAAAACTTGACTGTATTCACGGAAGCGGAGTTGCAGGAAAAAGCGATATTATGACTTGTGAGTCATGTGAATTTGTCGACCATTTTCTTAAACTTGACCCTGATATTGCAGTTGTTTTAAATGTTGATGAAGATCATCTTGATTATTTTAAAAATCTTGAAAATATAATAAAATCATTCCATCAGTTTTGTCTTAATGCAAACAAAGCTGTTATAGTAAATGGTGACGATGCAAATTCAATGAAAGCTGTTGAAGGTGTTGAAGGCAAGGAAATAATTACTTTCGGTACATCTGAAAAGAATGATTACTATGCAAAGAATATAAGACAGGTAAACGGTCTTGAAACTCATTATGATGCGTACCATAAGGGTGAAAAGCTTGGTGAAGTTGTGCTTCATGTTGCAGGTGTTCACAATGTTTTGAATTCACTTGCTGCAATTGTTTCTGTTATGTATGTTGGAGTATCTTTTGCAGATGCAGTAAAAGGCATAGCAGATTTCAGAGGTGCAAAAAGAAGATTTGAAAAGTTTGGTGTTGTTAATAATATCACAGTTTGTGACGACTACGCACATCACCCTACAGAACTTGCAGCAACTTTAACCGCTGCAAAATCGATGGGATTCAAAAATGTATGGGCAGTTTTTCAGCCTTTCACATTTTCAAGAACGTATCTTCTTCTTGATGATTTTGCAAAGGCTCTTTCTATTGCAGATAAGGTTGTTTTGACTGATATTATGGGTTCAAGAGAAAAGAACACATACAACATATTTACGAGAAATCTTGCCGAAAAAATAGATGGTGCAATATATTTTAAACAGGATGAAACTGTTGAACAGACAGACGAAAGAAAATATAAGAATTTTGATGACGTAAGAGATTACGTTGCAGAGCACGCACAGCCCGGTGACCTTGTTATAACTCTTGGCTGCGGTGATGCTTATAAAATATCGAAAAGCCTTTTAAAAGTGCTTGAAGAAAAACAGAAAAAGGAGTTATAAAAATGAGTACAGTTGTTAAAGTTTCAATTTGCGGAAAGGAATATTCTCTTCAGACTTCTGAAACACCAACATACCTCTATGGGCTTGCCAGAGGGCTTGAAAAGAAGATTTCCAATATAACAGATACAGGTGCATCACAGTTTACAGCTTCGATTCTCGTTGGTCTGGCATGTCTTGACGACCTTAATAAATCAAACGAAAGATACGATACACTTATTGAACAGTCAAAGAAATATGTCGATGAAGCAGGTCGTTCAAGACTTGAACGTGATGAAGTTATCAAGGAAAATGAAAACCTTAAAAGACAGGTTGAAAACCTTCAGAAACAGCTTGACGAACTTAAAAAAAGCGAAAAGTAAAAAATGAGTGTTGAAATACTTTCACCGGCAGGAAATATGGAGTCGCTTACAGCTGCACTAAGATGTGGTGCTGATGCTGTTTATATTGGCGGCAAAAGATTTTCTGCCCGTGCAAATGCAGGAAATTTTACAATTGAAGAAATAAAACAAGCCGCTGACCTATGTCATTTATATGGAAGCAAACTTCACGTTGCAGTTAATACGATATGTTTTAATGAAGAAATTGATTCAATTGCCGAGTACATTGAAGATGTGGCAAAATGCAATGTTGATGCTTTTATAATACAGGATTTGGGAGTTTGCAAACTTGCAAAAGAAATTGCCCCTGATATTGAAAGACACGCTTCAACTCAAATGACAATTCACACTCCTTTTGGTGCTGAATGGGCGAAGAAAAACGGTTTTTCAAGAGTTGTGCTTGCAAGAGAACTTTCTTTTGATAAGATAAAAGAAATATGCAAAGTCGGAATTGATGTTGAATGTTTTGTTCATGGAGCTTTGTGTATGTGCGTTTCGGGGCAGTGCTATATGTCGGCTATGATTGGCGGAAGAAGTGCGAACAGAGGTAACTGTGCACAGAGTTGCCGACTGCCTTTTTCGGCTGACAACAGGGAATATTATGCACTTTCCTTGAAAGACTCATCTCTTGCTGAACATATTAAAGAAATGGAAGAAGCAGGGGTTTCATCTTTTAAAATAGAAGGAAGAATGAAACGTCCTGAATATGTTGCAGCTGCAACAAAGGCTATGAAAGAAGCTGCTTGCGGAATGAAACCTGATATGAAACTTTTGCAGGATATTTTTTCAAGAAGTGGTTTCACAGACGGTTATTTTACAGGCAAAAGAGAAAATATGTTCGGCACAAGACGAAAAGAAGATGTTGTCAGTGCCAAAACAGTATTTCCGATAATACACGAATATTATAGAAAGCCTTATAAAGCAAGAACTATTGATTTTGATGTGACGGTAAAAAAAGATATTCCGCTTGAAGTAAAAGCAAAAGATTCGGCAGAAAATTCAGCTTGTGTAACTTCTGATATTCCGCAGATTGCATCTAAAAAGCAGGTAACAAAAGAGGAAATTGAAAAACAGTTTTCAAAACTTGGCGATACTGTTTATAAAGTCGGAAATATAAATTGCAAGCTTGATGAAGGACTTTTTGTTCCGTCATCTGTTTTTAATTCTGTAAGACGTGAACTTGTTCAGAAAATTGATGAAAAACAGCTTGAAAAATATAAAAATAATCAGAATATAAAAAGATATATTCCTGAAAAAAGAGATTTTATTTGCAGAAATAAAAAGCCTGAACTTATTGTTTCAGTAAGAAATGCAATTCAGTTTGATGAAGTATTTAAAAATTTAAAATATATTTCTGCAATGGTTTTACCGCTTGATATTGCATATCTTGCGGAAGATTTACCCTATAAAAATAAAATATATATTTCAATGCCAAGATTTATTGTTTCAGAAAAGAAAATAATTTCTCAGATGAAAGAACTTAAAAGCAAAGGGTTCAATGATTTTCTTTGCGGAAATATTGCATATGCTGAAATTGCAAAAGCACTTGGAGTTAATATTCACGCTGATTTTGGAATGAATATTGTAAATGATATTTCTGTTTCGGAACTTGAAAAAAACGAAGTTAAAAGTTTCGTTGCATCACCTGAAATGAAACTTTCACAGATTAAAAATTTAAATTCATCAATAAAAAAAGGAATTTTTGCCTACGGCAGATTGCCTCTTATGATAACAAGAAACTGTCCTGTTAAAAATCAGCTTGGAAACTGCAAAGAATGCAGACACGAACTTAAAGACAGGACAAACAGAAAAATGAAAGTTTATTGCAGATATGGCACGACTGAAATTTTTAATTCTGAAAAAATATATCTTGCAAATAAACTTGACAGTATTAAAAATATTGATTTTATGCTGCTTTCTTTCACAGATGAAGATAAAAAAGATGTGAGAAAAATAATTCTTGATTATCTTAAAGGTGTGGAGAATGCACCTGTCGGAAGTACAAACGGTTTATATTTCAGAGGAATAAAATAATGGAATTATTTTGGAAAAAACTTAATGAAAATGCGATTATTCCTGAAAGAAAAACAGAACTTAGTGCAGGATTTGATTTATGTGCCTGCATAGATGAAGATGTTGTTATTCATTCGGGAGAAATAAAAAAAATTGGAACAGGTCTTGCTGTTGAACCGTCTGACAAAAATGTTGTTTTGCTTGTTTTTGCAAGAAGCGGAATAGCGTCAAAAAACGGCGTTACACTTGCAAACAGTGTGGGAGTTATCGACAGCGACTACAGAGGAGAAATTATTGTTCCTTTGATAAATAACGGAAAAGAAGATTTTACCATAACAAAAAATATGAGAATGGCACAGCTTGTATGTATGCCTGTACTTTTCCCTGAAAGTGTTGAAAAAACAGAACTTTCAGATACTTCAAGAGGAACAAAAGGATTCGGTTCAACCGGTGTATGAACTGAAAAAAGGAGAACAAAATGAAATTCAAAAGGACACTTACACTTATTGTTTTAGTAATATCGGCAATAGCACTTGGAAGTTTTATCGGAAGCATTTGTTCATCTGTTGATCCGCTTTCGTGGCTTAATTACACGGTTGCTTTCAGTATGGGCGACCCTGTTAAGATTGATATAAAAGTTATATCAATTGTTTTTGGCTTTACTTTTTCAATAAATATCGCTCAGATTATTATGCTTGTTATTGCAGTCATACTTTATCCTAAAGTTAAAGGAATACTTTGTTCTGAATAATACATAAAATTTTATATATAAAATTAATAAAAAATGTGAGATAAAACAAAATTGAAAAATGACAAAAAAAATGTTGTATATAACTTTAAATAGTGGTATAATTTATAGTATATGTGCAGCATTGAATACACAGAGAACAAACAATAATCTTTTTTGAAAGGAAAAAATATATGCTTGTAAAGGATATTGGAATAGACCTTGGGACAGCAAACACATTGGTATATATGAGAGGAAAAGGTATCATTATACGTGAGCCTTCTGTGGTTGCGGTTAATAAACATACCGGTCAGGCTAAATACGTTGGTAAAGAGGCCAAAGAGGTTATAGGAAGAACACCTGGTGCAATAGTTGCAGTAAGACCGCTTAAAGACGGCGTTATTGCTGATTTTGAAGTTACAACTGTTATGCTTCAGGAATTTATTAAAAAGGCTTTGAGAGGTTCTATTTTCTCAAAGGCAAGAGTTATAATATGTATTCCTTCCGGAGTTACTGCTGTTGAAAGAAGAGCGGTAAAGGAAGTTGCAGAACAGGCAGGTGCTAAAAATGTACTTGTTGTTGAAGAACCTATGGCGGCTGCAATTGGTGCAGGACTTCCGACAACTGAAGCGGTGGGAAGTATGGTCGTTGATATTGGCGGCGGTACAAGTGAAGTTGCAGTTATTTCACTTGGCGGTATGGTTGCTTCAAGAAGCGTCAGATGTGCAGGTGATGAATTTGATGCGTCAATTATCAACTACATAAAAAGAAAATATAATCTTTTAATAGGTGAAAGAACTGCCGAAAATATTAAAATAGAAATAGGAAATGCTTTCCCTTCCGAAAAAGAAGAAAGCATTGAAATAAAGGGAAGAAACCTTTTGAACGGACTTCCTGAAAACGTTACAATAACAACAAAAGAAGTAAGAGATGCACTTGCTGAACCTCTTTCAAAAGTGCTTGATGCCATAAAATCAACTCTTGAAGAAACTCCGCCTGAACTTGCTGCGGATATTATTGAACACGGCATAACATTAACAGGAGGCGGTGCTTTGCTTCGTGGCCTTGACAAACTTATTGCAAGAGAAACAGGTATGCCGGTTTATATTGCGGAATATCCGCTTGACTGCGTTGCAGAAGGCACAGGAAAAATACTCGAAAATATGGAAAAGTATGAAGATACTTTCTTGCAGAATAAATCATACTAAATAATGAGATGAGGAAAGGTTTTCGTTCATTTCCGAAAGCCTTTTTTCGTTTACTTACAGGGAGGTAAGTAAGTGAAAGGTTTTTTTAAAAGCAAAAAATTTATGATAATTCTTTGTATGCTTGCTCTTTCTTCCGGAATGATGATATATACTTTTACAAAAGGCGGGTATGTTTTTTCGGGACAGGCAGTCCTTGATACGGTTCTTAATCCTGTTGAAAAACTTGCAAATAATATTTCTTCATTTTTTGGCGACGGGTTTGAAAGATTTACAAATGCCGATACTTATTATGATGAAAACAAAGAATTGAAGAGTCAGATTTCTCAATATAAGCAGATGGAAGCTGACTATAATGAAACAAAAAAAGAACTTGAAGAATTAAAAGCATTTATGGGAATTAAAGAAAAACATTCTGATTATGTTTTATCTGACCCTTGTAAAATAATAGGCTATACAACAAATGACCCATACAGTTCATTTAAAATTGACCGTGGTTCAAACAAAGATGACGGTATAGAACTTTATGACCCTGTTGTTACTTCTGAAGGACTTGTTGGACTTGTAACAGAAATTGCACCTAATTATTCAGTTGTAACAACTATTATGTCCTCTGAAATTTCAGTTAGTGCGGTTGTTTCAAAAACAAATGACACAGGCGTTATTGAAGGTTCGCTTGCACTCCAAAAAGACGGACTTACTCAGATGATGCATATTGATAAAAATGCAAAAAGAGTAAAAAGCGGTGACCTTGTTGTTACTTCTTCAACAAGTGGAATATTCCCAAGTGGTTATCTTATCGGAACTGTTAAGGAAGTTGGAAACAGCGAAAGCGGACTTACAAAATATGCAACAATTGAACCGTCTGTTGATTTTTCAAAATTAACAACTGTTATGGTTATACGTGACTTTGACGGAAAGGGAGAAGGAGAAACAGATGAAACTAATTAATCCCCGCAAACTTCCTGAAAAAAGCAAAGTTTTAACATTTTTCAGAACAATTGCATATATAGAAATAGCACTTGTTTGTCAGATTATTGCATCAGTTGGAACGGGAGTAAAACCTCTTATTCTGATTCCGTTTGCAATATGTGTTGCAACGTGGTCAGATGAAGTTACAAGTGCCTGCACAGGTATGCTTTCGGGTTTTCTTATTGATATGAGCTGTGGAAGAATTTTGGGATTCAATGCAGTGATCTTAATAATTATGTGTACAATAGTTTCGCTTTTGCACGCACATCTTTTAAGAAGAAAGTTTTTCAACTTTTTCATTCTTACTGCAATAACGTGTGCTGTTCAGGGAATGCTTGATTATTTCTTTTTCTATAAATTATGGGATTATAAGGATTCATATCTTATTTTACATGATATTACTTTCAAATGTTTTGTTGAAACTATGATATCTTCCGTGTTTGTGTATCTTCTTATAAAACTGATAAACAAAAAAATGAAACCTTATCAGATAAAATCAATTGAAGAAGCTATGCAGTATGAACACGGTGAGGATTGATGAAAGGTTAGAATAAATGAAAAGTGTTGTACAAAATATAATGGCAGGCGTTGCGGCTTTTCTTGTTGTTGCAGGTGTTGCAGCAGGCGGAATAAGGCTGATGAAAATACAGCTTGTTGAAAGTACTGTTTATGAAGAAAATAATGTTTTAAGATCTGATGCCGCACAGACTATAAAGTCATCAAGAGGCGAAATAGTCGATTCAGAGGGTAAAGCAATAATAGGAAACAAAGTAGGTTATAATGTTATAATTCAGCCTGATTCTTTTCCAACTGACAATAAAGAGGGAAATGAAGTAATTTTAAAAATAGTTTCTCTTTTAAAAGATAATGATATAGCACTGAATTTAAGTATACCTATTTCTGAAACAACACCTTATAAATTCACAACTGATGACGATGATACTTTAAAAAAATTCAAGTCAAAAATAGGCGTTAATGTTTATGCAACGGCTCAAAACTGCATAGATGCAATAAAAAGCGATTATGATGTGCTTGATTCTTATACAGAAGAAGAACAGCGTACAATTGTTGGTGTTCGATATGAAATGCTAAGACGTGACTTTTCAATGGCAACTGAATTTGTTCTTGCTGAAGATATTGACAAGAAACTTGTTGCAGATATTGAAGAACTCAGTATAAAATATCCAGGTATTGATATTGTTGAATCGGCGATAAGAGAAGTTAAAGACGGAGATATAATACCGCATGAAATTGGTACGGTCGGACCGATTTATGCAGAAGAATATGAGGAACTTAAAAACAAAGGTTATTCTCTTGATGATATTGTTGGTAAAAGCGGTATTGAAAAGGCAATGGATATGGAACTCCGAGGTGTTGACGGTGTTAAAACCATCAATATGGAGAACGGAAAAGTTGTTGACACTGAAATAACCCAGCCTGTTGAAAACGGACATACTGTTCAGCTGACGGTTGACGGAAAATTCCAGAAAGGTTTGCAAAGTATACTTGATAATTTTGTGGATAATTTTGGGAGTCTGAAAAATCAGAAAACAGCAGCCCTTGAAGCACAGGGTGGTGCGATTGCTGTTCTTGACTGCGAATCGGGTGCGGTTCTTGGACTTGCAACAAACCCGACTTATAATTTACAGGATTACAAAGAAGACTATGAGTCAATACTTAATGCTGATAATACACCTCTTGTAAACCGAGCAACAACGGGTCTTTACAGACCAGGTTCAACTTTTAAAGTTATCACTGCAACAGCAGGTCTTAATGAGGGACTTGTTAATGCAAACACAACTTTCAATTGTACAAAGAATTATGAATATATGGATCATATGTACCATTGTACGGGTCATCATGGAGATATTTCAATTGCAAGAGCTTTGACGGTATCGTGCAATATTTATTTCTATCATCTTTCAGAACTTCTTACAATTGATAAAATTTCTGATTACGCAAAAATGTTTGGACTTGCACAGCATACAGGGATTGAAACAAATGATGCTGTAGGAAGAATAGGTGATCAGGCAACTTATGCCGCACTTGGTCAGATGTGGACAGTCGGACAGGTTTTGCAGACAGGTATTGGTAACTCTGAAACAGCCATAACACCTTTACAGATGGCAAATGTCGCGTTGACAGTTGCAAATAAAGGGGTAAGGTATCAACCATATCTTATTGACAGTATATGGGATTATGAACACGAAAAGTGCATTTCAAAAACTCAGAAAACTGTTTCAGAAACAATAGAAACAAAGTTTGACAATACATGGGATATTGTTAAAGAAGGTATGATTCTTGTTTCTACAAACAATATGCCGCAACAGTATTCGCTTTCAAATCTTGGTTATGATGTTGCAATAAAAACAGGTACACCTCAGCTCAGTTCAAGAACTCAGGACTCGCTTTTTATTGGCTTTGCACCTGCTGACAATCCTAAAATTGCTTTTTGCGGAGTTGTTGAAGGCGGCGAATATTCAAAATATATGATTCGTTCGATTTTAAGACTTTACGAAAAAGTTTATGGAAATTTTGAGGGTTCAACATATGACCCTAATGAAACGGTTGCAGCAAGCACGGAATCAACAGCAACATCAGATCAGCAGACACAGCAAGCTTTTGCAGATGAACCACAGAATAATAATGCTGATGAAAATAATAATAATCAGGATAATTACGAAAATCAGCAGGGACAGGATAACGCAGGTGTCGATGATTATGGAGATGTAGGAAACCCTGATGCATAAACATCATTATGTATTGTGAAAATGCTGTATCAGATATATTTTTGATATTGTTGGCTGTTTGAAAAAGTGAATTTAATAGTGAAAAATTCATAAATAACAGATTTTTCTGAAGTCTTTTTTAGCGTTTTAGACAATAAAATATTCATATTGTAAAATCAAAGATTTACTACTCTGTTTAATTTGCACAAAAAATATATGCTAAAATAATGCAATATCTATAATTTTTCCTTGGATTACGCTTATATATTTGACAAATAATAGAAAAATTGGTATAATATAAGATAGTATTCTATGCTTATAATTAATCAGGTCATTTATATAATTTTCAATAAATACAGGGAGGATAAAATGAATATTGCGTTGATAGCACATGATGCAAAGAAAGAACTTATGATACAGTTCTGCACAGCTTATTGCGGTGTTCTTTCAAGACATCATTTATGTGCCACAGGCTCCACAGGAAAACAGGTTTCAGAGGCAACAGGTCTTGTTATAGAACGTTTCCTTAGCGGAAGTCAGGGCGGCGGCGAACAGATTGTTTCAAAAATATCTTGTGATGAAATAGATGTTTTGCTGTTTTTCCGTGACCCTATACATCCGAAAAGCTATGAACCTAACGACACGGATCTTTTGAGATTGTGCGATGTGCATAATGTTCCGGTTGCAACAAATATTGCGACAGCCGAAGCTCTTATTATGGCACTCGACAGAGGCGATCTTGACTGGAGAGAAATCGGAAATCCACGTCTCTCATAAAAAGAAAATTAAAACAGAACTAACACACGAGTTTTGATGTGAAATTTAAATGTGTTGCTTCTGTTTTTTTATTGGAGGATAAACAATGGCAATAAAAATTACACGCCCTAATGGAACGGAAGATATTTTACCTAAGAATATCAGTAAGTGGTATTCTGTTGAAAATGCTGCAAGAAATGTGGCTGAATCTTTTGGATTCAAAGAAATCAGAATACCTACTTTTGAAAATACAGACCTCTTTTTAAGAAGTGTCGGAGAAACGACGGACGTTGTTCAGAAAGAAATGTATACTGTTATGGCGAAAGAAACAAAGTTCACTCTTCGCCCTGAAGGAACAGCAGGCACAATAAGAGCGTTGCTTCAGAATGGTATGCTTAATGAAGCACTTCCGCAGAAAGTTTTCTATATTCTTTCATGTTTCAGACACGAAAGACCTCAGGCGGGCAGACTCAGAGAGTTCCACCAGTTTGGTCTTGAAATGGTAGGAAGTAAGTCGGCAAGGGCAGATGCTGAAGTTATTTGCCTTGCAAAAACTTTACTCGACACACTCGGACTTAAAAATATCGAACTTAATATAAACTCAATCGGATGTCCGACTTGCAGAAAAAAATATCACGAAGCACTCAGAGCATTTTTTGCAGACAGAAAAGAAGAACTTTGTGATACTTGTAAGTCAAGACTTGAAAAAAATCCTATGAGAATACTTGACTGCAAGAGTCCTGTTTGTCAGGAAATAGCAAAAAATGCACCTGTTATAACAGACTATCTTTGCGAAGAGTGCAGCACACATTTCGACGATCTTAAAAAATATCTTACATCTCTTGGAATTGCATACAGCATAAATCCAAAAATTGTAAGAGGTCTTGACTATTACACAAAGACTGTTTTTGAATTTGTTACAACAGAAATTGGTGCACAGGGAACAGTTTGCGGCGGCGGAAGATATGATGGACTTGTTGAAGAACTTGGCGGAAAACCAACACCTTCTCTTGGCTTTGCTATGGGTATTGAAAGAATACTTCTCCTTATGGAAAAGCAGGGAGCTACATTTTTACCTGAAAAGGAACTTGACCTTTATATCGCACCTATGGACGAATCAGCTGTAACAAAGGCAATGCAGCTTGCAAAAGAAGCAAGAGAAGCCGGTTACACAGTTGAATATGACCTTATGGAAAGAGGTCTTAAAGCACAGATGAAATATGCTGATAAAAAAGGTGCTGCGTTTACAATGGTGCTTGGCGAAAATGAACTTAATTCAGGCACAGCCAAACTTAAAAATATGCAGACAGGTGAACAAACAGAAATTTCTATTGAAGATAAATTCTTTGAAATGTTTGAAAATGTGATGCTTAACAGTATGTTTTCAGGCGTACTTGAAGAAAAATAAATGAGGTGTAAAAAATGGCAGATTCAATGAACGGACTTAGAAGAACTTGTATGTGCGGAGAGGTTAAAGAAGTCGGCAAAGAAGTTGTTGTCGGCGGATTTGTTCAGAAAATAAGAGATCTTGGAAACCTTATTTTTATTGACCTTCGTGACAAGACAGGTTATGTTCAGCTGAGTTTTAACGATGAAACAGACAGAGAAGTTTTTAAAAAAGCTGCATCATGCAGAAGTGAATACGTTCTTATGGCAAAAGGTGTTGTTGCTGGACGTGAAAGCGTTGTTAAAGGCGTTAAAAAAGATGACGTTGAAATACTCGTTTCAGATTTAAGAATACTTGCAAAAGCACAGACAACTCCTTTTGAAATAACAGATGAAACAAAAACAAATGAAGAATTAAGATTAAAATACAGATACCTTGACCTTAGAAGAAGACCTTTACAGCATAACCTTATTATGCGTCACGAAATTGCAAAGGCTGCAAGAGAATATTTCTATAAAAATGGTTTTACAGAAATTGAAACTCCTATGATGATGAAGTCAACTCCTGAAGGTGCAAGAGATTATCTTATTCCTTCAAGAGTTCATAAGGGCAAGTTCTATGCACTTCCTCAGTCACCTCAGATTTACAAACAGCTTCTTATGGTTGCAGGTATGGACAGATATATTCAGCTTGCAAGATGTTTCAGAGATGAAGATTTAAGAGCGGACAGACAGCCTGAATTTACACAGATAGACCTTGAAATGTCTTTTGTTGACGTTGATGATATTCTTGAAATTACAGAAGGTTTCATTTCTTATCTTTTTGAAAAAGTTCTCGGCAGAAAAATTGAAATTCCGCTTCAGCGTCTTACATATAAAGAAGCTATGGAAAGATATGGTTCTGATAAGCCTGATACACGTTTTGAAATGGAAATCTGCGATATTTCAGATGTTGTTAAGGATTGTGGTTTTGGTGTATTCACATCAGCAATTGAAAATGGCGGAAGTGTAAGATGTATTACAGCTAAAAATTCTGTTAAAACTTTAACAAGAAAAGAAATAGACAAGCTTACTGAAATGGTAAGAGGAATAGGTGCAAAAGGTCTTGCATATATCAGATGGGTTGATGAAAAACCATCTTGTTCATTCAACAAGTTTATAACAGAAGATATATTAAACAGTATTCTTGAAAAAGCCGGTGCAGAGCAGGGCGATGTTGTTCTTATCGTTGCAGATAAAAACAGTGTTACACTTCCTGTACTTGGTCAGCTTAGAAATACAGTTGCAAAGAAACTTGATATAATTCCTGAAGGAATGTTCAATTTCCTTTGGATAACAGAATTCCCATTCTTTGAAAAAGATGAAGAAACAGGCGAATGGCTTGCAATGCATCACCCGTTTACAATGCCTCTGGAAGAGTGTATACCGTATCTTGACACTGACCCTGAAAAGGTAGTGGCTAAGTGTTACGACCTCGTTCTGAATGGCACAGAGCTTTGCTCGGGTTCAATGAGAATTACTGATTATGAACTTCAGCAGAAGATGTTTGAAGCACTTGGAATGAGTGATGAAGAAATTGAAGCGAAGTTCGGTTTCCTCGTTGAAGCTTATAAATATGGTGCACCACCACACGGCGGTCTTGGTATTGGTCTTGACAGACTTGCAATGGTAATGCTTGGAACAGAAAGTTTAAGAGATGTTACAGCATTCCCTAAGGTTCAGAATGCAAGCGAACTTATGAGTGAATGCCCTGCAACAGTTGATAAAGAAAATCTTGATGTACTCGGTATAAAAGTAGTTGAAGAAGAATAAAATTCGAATAAAAAAGCGGCTTGGAGTAAAATCCAAGTCGCTTTAGTTTTTTCTAAGCATATTTTCCCATTTCTGTGGAAAACCAATATGATTTAAAACAATGTCATTTTCATATTCATCTAAAAGAGTTTTTATCGTTGTGACAAAATAGTTGTTCCATTTTTCTCTGTCTGGATATAAAAAAGATAATGATAAAAGCTGTGTGAAAAGACGTCTGTTTGCAGTAAAATTTATCTCTTTCGGAATTATTGGAAGGGAAGTGAACTGGCGGCAGTAAAGTCTTGAGTAATGTGCACATATATTTCTTAAATCAGTCAAGCAGCAAAGCCAGCTTACAACCTGATTTGAAGTTGCATGATACAGTTCACCTGCAATTTTTTTTCTGTTTTCGGTTATCATATCAGCGTAAAACGTTGAAAGCATATTCATTGAAAAAAATTCAACAACAACAGTTATAGGAAGATTTTCTTTATCATCAAATCTTTTTATTATAGGATTATTTGCATTGACTTCCACGACGTTTTTTATTCTTGCTTTAAATTTTCCACTGTCGTGTTTTTCTGAAAAATTTTTAGATTCAAGGTATCCAAGAGAGCCATATTTTGAAGAATGATAATATGCAAATTTCGTACGAAGAAAAAGTTCAGTATCCTGAATTGCTTCATATATTAGCGGACGCATTCTTGAATCAAAATCATAAACCCTTTGAACTCTTTTAAATTCAACGTATTCATCACATGATGATGTAAGTGCGGTTACATAGGGAAGTATTCTGTAGAAATTAACTTTGCTTAAAAAATCAAGACATTTTTTCTCATTTTTTATTCTGCATTTTGAATCTCTTAATTCAGAAATCTGATTTTTATATTTGTTGAATTCTGCATTATCCATAAAATTTTCTCTCTATAAAAAAATGTCTCCTCATGGGCCACATCATATATGAATACGAGAGGTGCGAGGAGTCCTACTTATCCTATTATATTACATTTTTTGCATTTTGTCAAGAGTTTTTTTGAGTTTTTCAAAATTATTTTTCTAATAAAATAAAATTGCATTTACCAAATCCAGATCATTATAAGTGAACTTAATGCACCAATAACAGCAAAAACAGGAATCATCGGCAGGCAAACTTTTACATGAAACCATTTCTGGTGATATTCTTTATCCATATTTTCAGTTCCGGGAAGTCTTATTCTTTTTATATTTGCAAAAAGTACCCAATCAAGGAAGAAAGTATCCCATGCAAATAAAGCAACGATATAAACATATGCAAGCAAAAGTCCCTGTACAAATGTTTCAGCACCTGCTATATGTAACATCCATGCAAATACGAACATAAAAACTATAA
>JALEJO010000114.1 GCA_022769365.1 Oscillospiraceae bacterium
GCATCAGGTGCAAGAGATATAAGAAGAGTTATCCGTGAACAGCTTGAAGACGGCATTTCAAACGTAATAATCGAAAGTATGGACAGCGTTTCAGAAATGGAAGCCTACTGCGAAGATGAAAAAGTAAAGGTTAAATAAAACATAAAACTCCTCTTTTTGATAAGGGGAGTTTTTTATCATAAGAATTAATTTTCAAATTTGACAAACAAACATTTTTAAAAATTGATTTTAGTATTTTTTATAAATCCCCCCTTGACAAAAACTTACCAAAGTGGTATAATATGAATGAAATACAGTAGGGGGGTATACTATTTTAGAAAGGAAAACAGATATGGAAGAAAAAAATGAAAATTTAAACGAATGCTGTTGTTGTATGTCTTGTAAAAAGAAAGAACGCAGTGAAAAAGAATATACAAATCTCCTGAACCGATTAAGCCGTATTGAAGGACAGATACGAGGAATAAAGGGAATGGTGGAAAATGATGCTTATTGCGTTGATATAATAAGGCAGGTTATGGCAGCATCAGCCGCATTAAATTCTTTTAATAAAGAACTTATCGCATCACATATTAAGACTTGTGTTGCAGATAATATAAAAAACGGCAATATGGAAGTTGTTGACGAACTTGTTTCAACAGTCCATAAACTTATGAAATAAAAGGCGGTGTTAAAATGAAACATTTTAATGTAACGGGAATGAGCTGTGCAGCTTGCAGTGCAAGAGTTGAAAAAGCCGTAAAAAACACTAAAGGTGTTACAGAATGCAGCGTAAATCTTCTTACAAATTCAATGAATGTTGAGGGAACGGCAACAGATGAAGAAATAATAAATGCTGTTGTTAAGGCGGGTTATGGTGCGTCAAATGCCGATTCCGCAGATAACAAAAGTAAAAAAACAAATTCTGATGACACACAAAAAAAGCAAACGAAAGCACTCAGAAACAGACTTCTTATTTCACTCGGATTTCTTATAGTTTTGATGTATATATCAATGGGTCATATGATGTGGGGATTTCCTCTTCCGCATTTCTTTGACGGAAATCACGTTGCAATGGGTATTGTCCAGATGCTTCTTGCAATTATAATAATGGTAATAAATAAGAAATTTTTCGTAAGCGGATTCAAAGGGTTGATTCATAAAGCACCGAATATGGATACACTTGTTGCACTTGGTTCAGGAGCATCATTTATATATAGTTTAGTAATATTATTTGCAATGACAGATGCACAGGTAAAAAACAATGCTGATGCTGTTATGAAATATATGCACGATTTCTATTTTGAATCTGCCGCAATGATACTTGTTTTGATAACATTCGGCAAAATGCTTGAGTCATATTCAAAAGGAAAAACAACAGATGCATTAAACAGTTTAAAAGATTTAGCCCCAGAAACGGCTGTTGTAATACGAAACGAAAAAGAAATTCAAATATCCGTTGAAGAACTTGCCAAAGATGATATATTTGTTTTGAAACCTGGTGACAGAGTGCCAGCCGACGGCATAATAATTGAAGGAAGAAGTTCAATAGATGAATCAGTTTTGACGGGTGAAAGCGTTCCGTGTGATAAAAAAGAGGGCGATAAAGTATCAGCCGCAACAATAAATAAAGAGGGTTATCTGAAATGCCGAGCTGAAAAAGTCGGTTCAGAAACAGCACTTGCAGGAATTATAAGAATGGTAAGTGATGCATCGGCAACAAAAGCACCTGTTGCGAAAGCAGCAGATAAAGTATCAGGAATTTTTGTACCGGCAGTTATAATAATAGCGTTTATAACTACTGTTATATGGCTTATTGCAGGAGAAGATTTTGGATTTGCATTATCAAGAGGAATTTCAGTACTTGTAATAAGCTGTCCATGTGCATTGGGACTTGCAACTCCTGTTGCGATAATGGTTGGTAACGGAATTGCAGCCAAAAACGGAATACTTTTTAAAACAGCGGCATCACTTGAACAGGCAGGAAAAATTCAGATAGCCGCACTTGATAAAACAGGAACAATAACAAAAGGTGAACCTGAAGTTACCGACGTAGTAACATTTGAAAATATATCAAATGAGAATTTTATTTCAATTGCCGCCTCACTTGAATCAAAGAGTGAACATCCTCTTGCGAATGCAGTTGTAAAATATGCAGAAAAAAGCAATATAAATTTATACGAAACAAAAGATTTCAAGTCGCATACAGGAAAAGGTGCAGAGGGAATTGTAAATGAAAAAACAGTTCACACAGGAAATGTAAAATATATTTCTGAGTTCTGCGAAATAAAATCTGAAATTTCAGGTAAAATAAAAGAATTATCATCACAGGGAAAAACACCTCTTATTTTTGAGTCGAATGGAAAAATAATTGGTATAATTGCAGTCGCAGATACAATAAGAGAGGACAGCAGAGAGGCAATAAAGGCATTTAAAAATCTCGGCATAAGAACAGTAATGCTTACGGGTGATAATGCTGAAACAGCAAAATACATTGCAGAACTCGCAGGAGTTGATGAAGTAGCAGCTGGTCTTTTACCTGAAGACAAAGAAAAAGTCATAAGAGAACTCAAAAAACATGGCAAAACAGCAATGATAGGTGACGGAATTAACGATGCACCGGCACTTACAAGAGCTGATACAGCAATTGCCATAGGTGCAGGAACTGATATAGCAATAGATTCAGCAGATATAGTTTTAATGAAAAACAGTCTGCTTGATGCAGTTTCAGCGGTAAGATTAAGCAGACAGACTCTTAAAAATATACATGAAAATCTTTTCTGGGCATTTATATATAATGTGCTTGGAATACCTCTTGCAGCAGGCGTATGGATACCGTTATTCGGATTAAAATTAAGTCCTATGTTTGGTGCAGCTGCAATGAGTCTTTCAAGTTTCTGTGTTGTATCAAATGCATTGAGATTGAATTTATTCAATATTAAGAGTAATAAAAAAGACAGAAAAGTTAAAAATCAGATAGATTTTAATTGTCTGCCTGAACGCAGAGAGGAGGTGGGAAAGATGAAAAAAACAATGTTTATCAAGGGTATGATGTGTGGACACTGTGAAGCAACAGTAAAAAAGACACTTGAAGCAATAGATGGTGTTGCAAGTGCCGAAGTCAGCCACGAAAAAGGAACAGCAATTGTAACACTTTCATCAGATGTTGACAATTCAGTTCTTAAAAAAGCCGTTGAAGATAAGGATTATACGGTTGAAAAGATTGATTAATAAAAACCTATACTAAAAAATAAACCCTCGGAAAATATCTTCCGAGGGTTTTTATTATAAAGACTATTTACTTAATCTTCTTCTTTTCATTTTCAATAACAGATATAAGTTCATCGATTGAAGAAATATCATCATGGCTTGGTCTGATGTAATCTGAATCACCTTTGCTTGTTGATTTAAGAATATCATCAAGATTTGGCTTTTCGTGAGGTTTTCTAACAGGTTCTTCTCTTTCAACATCAATACCCTGTTCGTGTTCAGGAGTATATGGTTTAACAATAGCATCTTCCTCTTCGACAACATTATCTTCCGAAATTACTTCGTGAGCACCCATATGGGCAGTATCATAAGCTGTGTTGTAGTTTGCAACTTTGATTGTTTCAGGGAATGCACCGACTGCCGAATGTTTGTCAGGATTTATCGGAGCTGTTTTTGCTTCAGCAACTGAACCTGCATATCTTGGTGTCATATCCGAACCATCAAGCGAGCTTGTTGAATAATCTGCAAAACCTGAATCTTTCTGTGCCTTGAACTGCATTGTTCTTTCACGTTCAACGGCTTTCTGGTAAGGTGAATTTGTGTCAACCCTTTTTCTTTCAAAGTTTCTTGCAATTGATGACTTCTTTCTTTCAAGTTCACTTGCTGCATCGAATCTTGTTGTGTTTGAAATATTCTGTTCAGCATATCCGCCACTGTATGATGGTTCATCATATTCATCATCAAAGAATTCATCATCAAATGTATCAACAGAATCATCAGAATTTTCCTTAGATGAATATTTCTTTTCAAAAGCATCTTCATCTTCGTATCTTTCACTTCTTGATGTTCTTGTAATTGAAACAACAAGCATTATAACAAGGATAATGCAAGGCAGGATAAGAAATGCTGCAATACCGTAAAAACTGCGTGTGAATTTTATAAATGTTGCAAATTCATCACTCTTTACTGTACAGACAGCGAGTATATTACTTTTAGAAATTGCAAGTTCCGATTCAGTTGAATCAGATTTTATAACAGCCGGA
>JALEJO010000068.1 GCA_022769365.1 Oscillospiraceae bacterium
TTGTTTCAAAATCTGCTATAACCCCATCTTTCATTGGTCTTATAGCCTTTACCTTACCAGGAGTTCTACCCAACATTTCTCTTGCTTCCATACCTACAGCTAAAGGTTTTTTCGTATCCATATCAATTGCAACAACACTTGGCTCGTCTAAAACAATACCTTGTCCCTTGATATATATTAATACATTTGCTGTTCCTAAATCTATTCCAATGTCTTTATTAAACATAATATCACCATCCTATCAATTATTTTAACACATATTAGCCCTTTTGAATACTATTAATTTGCATTTTTTTCCAAAAATTTTCTTCTTGTCGACTCTCCTCCTCTAATATGTCTAATATCTGAGTGATACTTAAGTATCTTTGACACTTCATTATACATATTAGTGTCAATTTCTAATAATCTATCTTTTAAATCTTTATGAACGGTACTCTTGCTAACACCAAAAATATCAGCCATTTCCCTAACTGTTTTACCGGTTTTAATTATATATTTACCTTCTTGTAAAACTCTATCTATAATTCTTTTATCCATATATCTTCCCCTTCAAATTATTATATTAATTTAACTAAGTTTCTATGAAAAAAAGTGGCATATACCACTCTAACTTAATTCTCCAAGTAATTTTCCATAATAATTTTCAGGATTAACTACATTACCTTGATAATACAATTCAAAATGTAAATGATTACCAAGATCTTTACTTACATTATTTTCACCACTTTTACCAATTATAGTACCTTGAGTTACAGTATCATTAACTTTAAACTCTACACTACCCATACTTTGATATACACTAATCAAATCATTACTATGTTTTATCTTTATAGTCTTTCCCATAACCTCATCATCAACAACCTCCATTACTGTTCCATCAAGAATACTCACAACATCAAACTCAGAATCCATAGAATAATCAACTCCAGAGTTTTGCATATAAGTGTCTCCATAGTACAATATAGATCCTTCTTGACTAGCACTATCAGCTTGATAGTCATAATAATTTTTAACAACTTTTACAGCTTCATTGACATAAGGTCTAATTATTTGGGGATCAGTATTAACAACAGGAACCTCACTACTAGTATCTTCCTCTACCACTTCATCAACAGTATTAGAAACATCCTCTATATCTTCACTTTTGAATACTGTATTATTAATAATTCTTTCTATAAAGAAAACACTAGTAATAAGCATAGCTAATGATAATACATAAACAACAGGTACAACAAATGGTTTTAACTTTCTTTTTGTCATTTCTTCACCTCTACTCTAGTTATTAACTAAAATAGAAGTTTTTATACATTAATTTTCGATTTTTTTTAAATTTGTTCCTTGATAATAATGTTCTAATATTTGATCATAAGTATATCCTTCACGAGCCATTCCTAAAGCTCCATATTGACTCATTCCAACGCCATGACCGTAACCTTTTATGTTAAAAGTAAATTCATTTTTATCATTGTTGAAAACTACTTCAAAATCAGCCGAACGCAAACCGAAAATATCTCTGAGTTGTTCACCGCTTATTTCCTTATCATCTATTAAAATATGCGAAATATAGCCTGAATCATTTCGCTTGATGCTTTCAAAAAGTTTTTCGGGAGTGTTTTTGAATTTATCAATTTTATCTTTTCCACATATGTTTAAAAGTTTGTTGAAAACTTCATCGGCAGTCAAAACAACTTTGGAATTATACCCTTCGGCATTTTTATCACTTTCACTGTCAACTGAAACAAGATAAGGTACATTTGTTCCCCAGACATCTTCGGCACTTTCTGTTTTACCTGAAGAAATTGAGTGAAAAGCGGCTATAACAGGCTCATTTTCATAATAAATACAGTAACCAAAAACATCTTCAACAGCCAAATTTATTTTATTATAGTATTTGTCATAGTTATTGCCAAAAATTTTTTTTAATTCATCATTTGAATAAAAAGCCTGATAAACTTCAGGGTCGTCTGAAAAATCTGCACCATGAAGTTCGGGGTCATTTTTTTCGGAAGAAATTTTTTTCTGTCTTACTGCATATGTATAAGCGGCAACAGCTTGTGCTTTCAAAGCTTCTTTTTCAAATTCAGCAGGCATTTCTGCCGCAACCGCCCCGATAACATAATCTTTTGCCGAAACACGCATAACACAGTCAGATTCTTTGTCGAGAACAAGAAAATCGCTTATTTCAGATGAATTTTCAGCAGAATTTTTATTTTTGGTATTATTTTCAATGTTTTCTGCTGATTTTTCTTCTGTTTTTACTGAAATATCCTCATTTTGATTAATATTTTGAGGTTTAAGGCTGTTTTGGGCAAGAAAAGCTGTAAAAATCGATATAAAACTTACTGATAAAGCGTATAAAGGTAGTTTTTTCATATAAATCCTCTTTAATTTCTTTCAA
>JALEJO010000151.1 GCA_022769365.1 Oscillospiraceae bacterium
TCTTCGTCCATTCGGACATTTAAAGTTGTCTGTGACATAAAATCACACCCCTTTCAATATTATTATACCACAACATATATACGTTGTCAATACATTTTACAATTTTCACTTACTCTAAATTTTTATAATTAAAAGTTTCAATTTATTTATCTTGTCTATTTCTTATGCAGCATATAAGGCATATAATCATAACTAAGTTGTCATATAGTAGACAAAAAGTAGACAATAACAAAATCAGCCGCTTTTTCCAAAGAAAAAACGGCTAAAAATGGAGCTTGTGACGGGATTCGAACCTGCGACCTGCTCATTACGAATGAGCTGCACTACCAGCTGTGCTACACAAGCGATAATGTAATTATTATAGCATATAATTAAAAAAAAGTCAAGCAATTTTGAAATAAAAAAGCGGTCGCAAAAGCGACCGCTAAAAAATATACCATTAATAATTTTCTTCTCTGATTTCAAAGAAACTCTGCGGATGATTACAAACAGGACAAACTTCAGGTGCTTTTGTTCCTACTACAATATGGCCGCAGTTTCTGCATTCCCAAACCTTGACTTCACTCTTTTCAAAAACTTTTGCTGTTTCAACATTTCTAAGCAAAGCACGATATCTTTCTTCGTGTTCCTTTTCAATTGCGGCAACACCTCTGAATTTTGCTGCAAGCTCTGTAAAACCTTCTTCTTCGGCTGTTTTAGCGAATTCTTCGTACATATCAGTCCATTCATAATTTTCGCCGTCAGCGGCAGCTGAAAGATTCTCAGCAGTATTACCAATACCATTCAGTTCCTTAAACCATATTTTTGCGTGTTCTTTTTCATTATCGGCTGTTTTCAGGAATAATGCAGCTATTTGTTCATAGCCTTCTTTTTTTGCTTTTGATGCAAAATAGGTATACTTATTTCTTGCCTGTGATTCGCCTGCAAATGCAGCAAGAAGATTCTGTTCTGTTTTTGTTCCTTCATATTTATTTGACATTATTTTTTCCTCCGTTTTATTAATTACAACTTTTTCAAAATCTGATGCAGGGTGTTTGCACAAAGGACAAACAAAGTCATCAGGGAGTTCTTCCCCAACATATTCATATCCGCATATTGTGCAACGCCATATAGTTTGTCCGTTGTTTGTAGTTCCAACAGCCTCAGGTTTTGGTTTGATGTTGTTAAGATAGTATTCATATGTTGCCGACGGAACATCATTTAAAACGTCCATATCAGTTATTTCACCAATAAACATTGTATGTGAACCAAGGTCAACAGTCTTATTTACTTTAACCGATATATAAGAATTTATTCCTTTTGTAATGTAAGATATGCCGTTTTTACTGCGTTTGAAATTTAAAAAGTTTTCAAATTTATTTGCTTCTTTTCCTGACTGAAAACCAAAATGTTTAAAAAGTTCAAAATCAGCATTCTGATTTATAGTTGAAACGTTAAATTCTCCTGTTCTCATAATCATATCATGAGTATAATTTGCCTTATTGACGCATATACTCAGCTGATTAGGTTCTGATGCTGCCTGAACGGCGGTATTGATGATACAGCCATTATCTTTTCCATTTTCTTTTGCAGTCAAAACAAACAAGCCGTAACTAAGCTTGTACATTGCTTTTTTATTCATCATAGCTCCTTTCTTTAGCTTGAATTTACTATTCAATTCAATTTTAATAATAAGTTATTGTATATATTATATCACATTGCAAAATAAATATCAAGTCTTTTTTGCAAATTAATTTTTAATTCCAAATAAAAAAGAGTCGCCAAATGGCGACTCTCAAATAACATTTAAAATTAAATAACTGTTATTAATACACCGGCTGCAACTGCTGAACCAATAACACCTGCAACGTTCGGTCCCATTGCGTGCATGAGAAGGAAGTTTGTAGGGTCTGTCTGAGCACCGACTTTCTGTGATACTCTGGCAGCCATAGGAACGGCTGAAACGCCTGCTGAACCGATAAGCGGATTGATTTTTCCCTTTGAAAGAACACACATAAGTTTGCCAAGGAGAAGACCACAAGCTGTACCAACACAGAAAGCAACAACACCGAGAAGTAAAACTTTAAGGAATGATACGTTGATAATCTTTTCAGCTGTTGTTGTTGCACCAACTGAAACGCCAAGGAAAATTGTGATGATGTTCATAAGGGCATTCTGTGCTGTATCAACAAGTCTTGCACAAACGCCGCTTTCTTTAAGGATGTTACCAAGCATAAGCATACCAACGAGAGGACCTGCACTTGGAACGAGAAGTGCAACTACTAATGTAACAAGAACAGGGAAGATAATCTTTTCTGTTTTTGAAACGTTTCTTAAAGATTCCATCTTTATTGCACGTTCTTTTTTAGTTGTTAAAAGTTTCATTATAGGCGGCTGGATAACAGGAACAAGTGCCATATAAGTATAGGCTGCAAGTGCTATTGTACCCGTATCTATGCTTGATGTTGCATCAAGAAGCTTACTTGAAACGTAAATTGATGTAGGACCGTCTGCACCGCCGATAATAGCGATTGAAGCACATTCTGCTGCATCAAATCCGAGAAGTGCTGCACCTATGAATGTAAGGAAGATACCGCCCTGTGCTGCTGCACCAAGGAGGAAGCTTTTTGGATTTGCAATAAGCGGACCGAAGTCTGTCATACATCCTATTCCAAGGAAGATGATAGGCGGGAATATCTCAAGTTTAACACCAAGATACAAAATATCAAGAAGTCCGAGGTCATGCCCTTCCTTCATGTAGTTATTGAAGTTTTCAAAGACTGTTGACCCTGCGGCAACATCGAATAATTCAGGGTGATACATTCCGACACCCGGAAGATTTGTTAAAAACATACCAAAAGCAATTGGTAAAAGAAGAAGTGGTTCAAATTGTTTCGCAATAGCAAGATACATAAAAATGAATGAGATCAGAAGCATAACTGCGTGAGCCCAAGTAAATCCTGCAATACCACTTGAAGAGGCAAGACCTGTTATGGTTTCACCAAACAAGCTGAAAAAATCGCTCATTTTTAAAAATTCCTTTCTTTTTATATTGGTATCAATTTATCAGAACGGGTTTGTGTTCTGACGAAGACCTTCAAAAGCCCATGCATTTCTGCGTGAACCCTTCTGAACAGGTGTAACAGATTTTATTCTGTATTGTACGCCTTCTTCGCTTGATATCTGTGCAAGAACTGCCGATATAGCAGCAATTACTTCGTCGTCATCTGAAGCTGAAACAGGTTCAACTGCGGCAGGTGCTGAAACAGGTTCAGGCTTAGCAGCAGGAGTCATATCGTCAGCTTTAACTTCAGTTTTCTTTTTATTCTTGTTTTCTCTGATAACATCGAAAATCTTTCCGTAAAGAAATACAAAGAAAATAAGAATAATAAGTGCGACGAAAACGACTGCGAGTCCTGAAACTACAACAGCTGCAACGTCTATCGGATTACTTGAACTAACTTCAGGTTTTGCAATTTTCAAAACTGAAAAAGCTTTTGATAATCCGACAGGATTAACTGATGAAACAATGTCAGATATAAAATTACTAAACATTTTTTCACACTCCTTAGATTATATTTTATTTATACATATAGATTTATTATACACTATTTGGAAGAGTTTTGCAAGAATAATATTGTGAATTTATTCTGTATTTTTATAATTTTGTTTTTTAAGGTCAATGCGATAATTTGCAGTAAAAAAATAAGTTATGCAATTGACAATAAATAAATTATATTGTATAATATAAATTAAGCGTTTATTCGCTTGGAAAGGGTTTTCAAATGAAAAGAAAAATTGCGTTATATATGGCGTTTGTCCTTGCAGCAATGCCTGAACTTTATGGCTGTCAGTCTGTTTTTTCAAAAAATGAAACAGAGTTTCTTTCTGAAACTTTAAACACTTCTTCAGTTTTGGCAGATGAAACAATTTCGCAAACTGAATACGAAAACAGCGAAGATGAAAATATTGCATTTTTCTATCAGAAAGATTCAAGATGGGAAAATGATAATCTTGGTGATTCAAAATATAAAATGAATGATTCAGGTTGTCTTACCTGTTGTGTTGCATCAGTTCTTGCAATGAGCGGATATTCGGCAGATGATTTATCCGAAAATTATAATGCAGGAGATGTAAACAGATACTTCTCTGAAAATAATATTTACGACAGTGAAGGAAATATGCTGTGGGAAAAACTTGAAAATCTGACAGGTTTTACTGTTGAAAAAACAGAAGAAGGCGATATAAGCAATGATTTGCTCGACAACTATTTAAATAATGGATATTATCCAATTATAAGAGTTCGTGTCAACGGATCGGGAAATTATCATTACGTTTTAATTACAGATAAACGTGATGGCGAATACAGATGTATGGACCCGCTTTGCAATGAAAATAAAACAGTGCCACTCTCACAGTTCAAAAATAAAATATATGCTGTGAGATGTCTTGTTAAATAGATTTTATGAAAATGAAAGGAGCTTTTTTAAGTTGATTGAAGAAACAACTAATGCCATTACAACGGCAATTGCAGATTCAACGGAAGAAACAACAAATATTCTTGAAGTAACAGCACAGACAACAAAAGAAAATATAAGTCATGTGAACAAAATAATAACAGCAATGCTTGATTTTGTCGGTTCAATGCTGCCATCATTTATATTTGCTATAATTGTTCTTGTAATTGGAATTATATTATCAAAAATCGTTCTGAAAATAGTTGCCAAGGCACTTAAAAGAACAAAAATAGACCCTACTATATGCGGATTTGTAAGGTCGCTTGTTAAAATAATTTTATATGTAATAGTTTTTGTTATATTCCTCTCGCTTATAAATGTCCCTATGACATCTATAATAACAATACTCGGTACGGCAGGACTTGCAGTCGGCCTTGCAGTTAAAGACAGCTTGTCTAACGTTGCAGGCGGCTTTATAATCCTTTTTGCAAAGCCTCTTAAAGCAGGAGATGTTATTGAATTTAACGGCGTTACAGGCAGGGTACAGAAAGTTGGAATACTCTATACAACACTTATCACATATGATAATGCAACTGTTTATATTCCAAACGGCAAAATATCTGAAGGACAGATAATAAATTATTCTGAACAGGATATAAGACGTGTTGACCTTGAATTTTCCGTTTCATATAGCGAAAGTATAGATAAAGTCAGAGGTGTTCTGAAAAATATAGTTGATAATTATGATAGAATACTTAAAGACCCGCCATGTGATATACTTCTTGCAAGACATGATGACAGTGCAATAGTATTTTATGTAAGACCATGGGTTAAAACCGAAGATTATTGGGCTGTTAATTTTTATCTGAAAGAAGAAGTTAAAAGGGAATTTGATAAGAATAATATTGAAATACCATTCAATCAGTTGGACGTACATAATGTTTAAAATTAAGAAGGGAAATTTTATGAAGAAAGTAGCAGCATTTGCAGCTGCATTGTCTGTTTTATGCATTTCAACAGCATGCGGAACAAAAATAGACAATACAGAATTAAAAAAAGAAACAGAAAGCACAATATTAACAGAAGAAAGCACAGAAACAACTGTTTCAAGTGAAACTGAAATAACTACCGAACATACAACAGCAGTTTCAACGACAACTGTTTCATCAACAACAGTCACAACCACCACCACAGCAGCAACATCAGCAACATCAGCAACGACTGAAAAGAAAAGCGATGACAGTAAGAGTAACAACACAGTAAAAGCAGATACATCATCATATAAATATGATGCTTCGGACAGCGAACTTATTTCAAAAGCACAGAGTATGTTTGATGAAGCGGTTGAAGTATATAATAAATTTATATATGATGGTGCATATCAGACAGATGATTCAGAACTTTATTTTTCAGATAATGGCGAAAGTATGCTGAAAATAACAGACCCATCTGTTTCAAGCGTTGAAGATGTTGTTAATGATTTTGAAAAATATTTCAGTGAAAAGTATGAAGACCCTGTTCCAATGTGTTATATTGAATCAAATGGAAATGTTTATTATATCCAAACAGACCGTGGCAGTGATGCTTCCTATGTTTCAACAACTATAACAGGAATAACCAAAAAAACAGATGATGAAGTTTTCTTTACTGCCGTTTCATCTTATGATGACGGAACAACAAAAGAAAATACATACTCGCTTGTTTACGGTGAAAATGGTGTAGAATGGAAAACAGGAGAATTTAAACTTCCTAACTGATAAAAATATTATTTTATTAAGTAAAAAACTATTGAAATATGCGTTGAAAAATGATATAATAAATACAATAATGGTTTTAAACTCGTTATTGAATGAAAAATGGGAGGATAAATGTATGCTTAATTTTACTAAGATGCATGGTATCGGCAATGACTATATTTATGTTAATTGCTTTAAAGAAAAGGTAAACAATCCTGAAAAGCTCTCTGTATTTATAAGTGACCGCCATTTTGGTGTCGGTTCTGACGGACTTGTTCTTATTATGCCTTCTGATAAGGCTGATTTCAGAATGAGAATTTTTAATGCTGACGGAAGCGAAGCTATGATGTGCGGAAATGCCACAAGATGCATAGGCAAATATGTTTATGATATGGGACTTACAGATAAAACAGAAGTTTCACTTGAAACAAATTCAGGTATAAAATATCTGAAATTATCTGTTAAGGACGGAAAAGTTGAAAGTGTAACAGTCGATATGGGTAAGGCTGTACTTGATGCAAGAAGCATACCTATTGATGCTGATGGTGAAACTTATGTTAATCAGCCTATAACAGTTGACGGAAAAGACCTTAGAGTAACATGTGTATCAATGGGAAATCCGCACGCTGTTTATTATGTTGATGATACTGAATCACTTGACCTTGAAAAAATAGGAAGCAGTTTTGAAAATCATAAGCTTTTCCCTAACAGAGTAAACACAGAATTTATAAAAGTTATTGAAAGAAACGTTTTGCAGATGAGAGTCTGGGAACGTGGAAGCGGTGAAACATGGGCTTGCGGTACAGGTGCTTGTGCATCAGTAGTTGCATCAGTTCTTAATGGTTACTGCGATTATGATAAAGAAGTACTTGTTCATTTAAGAGGCGGTGATCTTCGCATAACATATCAGAAAGACGGTACTGTTATAATGAACGGACCTGCGACACTTGTTTTCAACGGTACAATTGACGTTGATGATATAGATAAATAAATCATAAGAAAGGAATGGTAGAGAAAATGCCATCAATCAATGAAAATTTTTTAAAGCTTGAAAAAAACTATCTCTTTGTTAACATTGCAAAGAAAGTAAATGCATATCTTGCAGCAAATCCAAATCCTGCCCCTGATAAAACACTTATCAGAATGGGTATAGGTGACGTTACACTTCCTCTTGCACCTTGCACAGTTGAAGCAATGAAAAAAGGTGCTGATGAAATGGGTGTTGCTGAAACATTCAGAGGCTATGAAGACAGCGGTTCAGGATATGATTTTCTTAAAAAAGCAATAGCAGGATACTATGCAAAGAGAAATGTTTCACTTGAACTTGATGAAATAAAAGTAAATGATGGTGCAAAGAGTGACTGCGGAAATATCGTTGATATTTTCGGAAACGACAATGTTATTCTTGTAACAGACCCTGCATATCCTGTTTATGTTGATTCAAACAGAATGAGCGGAAGAAAAATTATATATGCTGACTCAACACCTGAAAACGGTTTTGCAGCTATGCCTGACTATTCAGTACACGCTGACATAATTTATCTCTGTTCACCAAATAACCCGACAGGTTCAGTTTACACAAAGGAAGAACTTGCAGAATGGGTTAAATATGCAAAAGAAAATGATGCATTTATTATATTTGATGCAGCTTATGAAGCATTTATCACACAGGAAAATGTTCCTCACAGCATTTATGAAATAGAAGGTGCAAAAGAAGTTGCAATTGAAATGTGTTCACTTTCAAAAACAGCCGGATTTACAGGTGTAAGATGCGGTTACACAATTGTTCCGCTTGCACTTAAAACAAAGGCATCAGACGGAACAGAAGTTTCAATTGCACAGCTTTGGGCAAGAAGACAGGGAAGTAAATTCAATGGCGTTTCATATCCTGTACAGTGTGCAGCAGCAGCAGTTTTCACAGATGAAGGCTTAAAGCAGGTACATAAAAACATTTCATACTATCAGGAAAATGCACGTATTATAGGTGCTGCAATGGACGAACTTGGAATTAAATATACAGGCGGAGTAAACTCACCTTATATCTGGTTACAGTGTCCGAATGGTATGGACAGCTGGGAATTTTTCGATTATCTTCTTAATGAAATTGCCGTTGTCGGAACGCCTGGTTCAGGCTTTGGTAAGAATGGCGAAGGCTGGTTCAGACTTACAGCTTTCGGCAACAGAGAAAAGACAATCGAGGCTATGGAAAGACTCAAAAAGTTACTTAAAAAGTAAGTTTTAAAAATAAAAAAACGGGGCTGTTTCGGCAGTCCTGTTTTTATATTTGAAAAGGGGAGAACAAAATGAACATAGACAAAACGCAAAATCCTAAGTTTTTAAATGATTATCTTATGTATATTTCAGTTACAAAAGGACTTTCACCAAGAACTGTAAACGAATATTATTTTGATATAAGATTATTTTTGCGTTATCTTGTTATGATGGATAAAGGGCTTAAAGATTCAAAAGTTCTTGAAGAATTAAGCATAAAAGATATAACGATTGAAAGAATTAATCAGGTAAAACTTGAAGATTTTTATAATTATCTCTATTATATACAGCGTGAAAGGGATAACAATGCAAGAGCAAGAGGCAGAAAAGTTTCAGCACTTAAAAGTCTTTTCAAATATCTTTATAAAAATGTGGGACTTATAGACCAAAATCCTGCGGATAAAATAGAACTTCCTGTTCAGAAAAAATCTTTGCCGAAATATTTGCAGCTTGACGAATGTCAAAAATTGCTTGACTCACTTAACAGACATTCATCAGCGAGAGATTATTGCATAATTGTTTTATTTTTAAATTGCGGAATGCGATTGAGCGAACTTGTGGGAATAGATATAACCGATATTTCATTTGAAGAAATGAGAATGAGAGTTCTTGGAAAGGGAAATAAAGAAAGATATGTATTTTTAAATAAAGCCTGTATATCGGCAATAAATGCATATCTTGCGGTAAGAAAAAAATCTGAAACCGATTGCAAGGCTCTGTTTTTAAGTTCAAGAGGAACAAGAATAAGTAAAAGAAGAGTTCAGCAGATAGTTGAAACGGCTCTGAAAGATGCAGATCTTGGAAACAGGGGACTTTCAACACATAAACTGCGACATACTGCCGCAACTCTTATGTATACATACGGTGGTGCTGATATGATGACTCTAAAAGAAATTTTAGGTCACGAAAGTACTTCAACAACTGAAATTTATACCCATATTTCAAATGATTCTCTTAGAAATATTGCGGAATCTATGCCGTTTGAACCTAAAAAAGATAAATAATAAAACAAAAATCCCGTATCAAAATGATACGGGATAAATTTTATATTTAAATCAGTTTGTTACAGTAACAATAAAGCCATCTGAATTATTGCCTGAAATTTCATATTGACTGTTTTCAGGTATCTGAACAGGTGTTGAACCGCTTTCAGATGCTGCAACATAATAAACAAGGTAAGAAGAACCGTCTGCACCGCTTATTGTAAGAGGTGATTCAAATGAATAATCTTTTATAAATGTTTCATATTCTTCAAGACACATATCGTTCTGATACATATAAAGTGAATGAGGAACACCAACATATCTGTAGATGTAGGTTATTTCTGATTCGCCTGTCTGTTCATCTTTTCCTTCAGGGTATCTCTGAATGAAACCATATTCAGCGGCGTGTTCTTGTATCCATGAATAATCGCCTTCAGGTTTGTAGTAGTCTGAAGTTCCATCTGAACTGAATATTGCCATTGAAAAAGTTCTTCCAGAATGATATTCAGAATATCCTGCGGCTGTTGAAGCTGAACCTGAAGAATATTTTTCCTGTTGTTCGTCGTATGTTCTGTATGCTGAAATTATTCTTATATCTGAAATACCTGTTTCAGTATTGAAAGCTTCCATCATATCGTTAAGATGATTTATTGTGTTGCTGTCGAGTGAAATAACAAGGTCTGAAGTTGTATAGCAGTCATTTTTTAAGTCTGCAATAGGAGTTATATCCACATCACCGTCAACAAATTCATAAGGATTTGAACCGTCAATCAAAATGAGATCGCCACAATTTACATCATCTGAATTCATAGAAACAGTTTTTGCAGAAACGGCTGCATTAGTTTCACTTGATGCATTTTCTGTTTCAGATACTGCTTCTGTTGAAGCTTCTGTAGTTTTAGGTGTTGTTTTAGGGTTTTTGTCTTTTGATTTTCCGCATGACTTAACGCATGAGCAAAGAAGCACAATAACAACAACTATTATAACTAAGCAGGCAACTATTCGGTCGATTCTTATGTTATATGTTTTATTATTCTTCTTATAGCGATAAGTCGCTTTTGGAAGCCCTTTTTTCTTTTCGTCTTTCATTTCTATTTGTTCCTTTCTTTTAGCCTTACGGCTTTTTATATCTGATAACTATAATACCATATTTTTTTGTGTTTGTAAATACTTTTTTTCGATTTTTGCAGACTTTTTCAAAATTATGCCGATTTTTCAGAGGTGTTTGGATAAAAACATATAAAAAAATGAGTATTTTGCTTTACATTCAGGCGGATATGTGATATAATAAACAGTGTATATGTTTATTTAAGAATAGGCGATTTTACCCGCCTGTGTGATAAAAAGCAAAGGAAAAAATAATGAGCGAAAATAAAAATAATGATAAAAGCAGTTTTCAGAATTATTCTGAAAAGGCAATGGACGATTTTTTCAGCGGAAAAAGAGATTTTTCTGATGATGTTGAAAATATAAAAGTAACTGTTCCACCGAAAAAAAAGCCTAAAAAGGTGGCAAAATCAAAAGGTTTCAAGAAATTTTTAACCGGTGTTTTCACTTTTTTAATTTCGATATTTTTAATATTTGTTATAACAGGAACTATTGTTTCAGCTGCACTTACTTTTTACGTTCTTGATTTTATGGACGATACAGCAGATGTTACAATTGAAGAACTTGAACTTACCTATAACACATATGTTTATGCTTATAACAGCGATGAGGAACTTGTTAAACTTTATGAGGTTTCAAACGGAGGAAATCAGAGTATACCTGTTGAAATAGACGATTTGCCGCAGTATGTAAGAGATGCATTTGTATATACGGAAGACGAAAGATTTTATAATCATGATGGTGTTGACTACAAAAGAACATTTTCTGCATTCTTAAATATGTTTATGCATTTTTACAATACGAATCAGGGTGGTTCAACAATAACTCAGCAGCTTATAAAAAATATAACAGGTGACGATGAACAGTCGCCTTCACGTAAAATAAGAGAAATTTTCCGTGCGATGCAGCTTGAAAAAAGATATTCAAAAGATGAAATACTTGTTTCATACCTTAATTATATAGGTTTTGGCGGTTCGACAATAGGTATAGAGGCTGCATCTGAAAAATATTTTGGAAAACACGTTAAGGACCTTGACATAGCCGAGGCAGCTTCGCTTGCAGCTATTCCAAAAAGTCCTAATACTTATAATCCTTTTGCAGATAAAAAGGCAAATAAGGAACGTCAGGAATATGTTTTATGGCAGATGTATGATAATGGTGCAATTTCATATGACCAATATCAGGAGTCAATACACGAACACCTTATATTTACAGATTCAGATGAATATCATAATTTTGGAAATTCTGATGAACCTGAAGAAATAGACCTTTACGATTCATCACAGGCGACTACATGGGTAGTTGACACGGCTATAAATGAATTTGCGGATTATCTTTCAAAAACATATAATCTTTCTCATTCGGAGGCAATTTCAAGAATAAACAAGGGCGGTTATCAGATATATACAACGGTTGACCTTGAAATGCAGGATTATGTTGAAAATAAATATAAAGATATAACAAACCTTATGGATTTGTCACTTGCACAAAAAACACTCGATGACGGAAGTGTTATAACTCCTCAGTCTGCATTTATTGCAATGGACTATACAGGACAGATAAAGTGTGTTGTTGGTGCGGTTGGTCAAAAAACAGAAAGTCTTTGCTGGAACTATGCAACAATGGAACAAAGACAACCTGGTTCAGCTATAAAACCAGTTTCAACATATGGTGCAGGTATTGAAAATGATGTATTTGCATGGGGAAGCAAAATCCTTGACTATCCTATTGAAGTAAATGGCGAATTATGGCCTACAAACTACTCAACAAACAGTTCAAAAATGAGTTATAGTAATAGTGAAGTAAATCTTTATTACGGACTTGAAAAATCACTTAATACAATTTCAGCAAGAATATGCCAGGCACTTACGCCTAATAAAGTATTTGCTTTTTCAACTGAAAAAATGGGGCTTGAACTTCTTGATAAATCAGAGGACGGAACAGCAACAGATAACGATTTATCACCGCTTTCAGTTGGTGCTTTGTCTTATGGTGTAACACTTGATAATCTTGTTAATGCTTATGTTCCTTACGGAAATCTTGGAATGTACTATAAATCGCATATTATAAGCAAAGTTGAACAGGGCAATCATGAACTTGTTTACGAAAATGATGGTTCACCATATCAGGCAGTAAGTGAAGATACAGCATATGTAATGAACAAGCTTCTTCAGAATGTTGTTAAAAATGGTACAGGTACAGCCGCACAGCTTCAGAATAAAACGGTTGCAGGAAAAACAGGTACAACACAGAACTGGAATGACCTTCTTTTTGTTGGTATGACAGAAGATTTTGTAAGCGGTGTTTGGATAGGTTATCCTGAACGTCAGCAGCTTTCAAAGAGTATAAAATCTGCACAGGTATGGCAGAATGTTGTGGGAGGTTATGCTGATTCAATCGACAGCGGAGCGGAATATCCAAAAGATGAAAATGTTATATGTGCCTATGTTTGCAAAAATACAGGCGATATAGCAACAGAAAGATGCCCTAAGGGTGATGTTGGATACTGGAAAGCTTCAAATGCACCTGTTTGTACAAAGTGCGGTGGTTCAAAGATTTGTTATGCCAAGGAAGACGGAACACCTGTTGACACATCTTTATATTATCAGAAATCTTATAGCTATTCATCAAGCAAAAAAACATCGGAAGATGAGGAAAATAATGGTTCGGATAATTCAGGCAGTTCAACAAATGAAACAAAGGCAAATGATTCTGAAAACGGACAGAGTCAGGAAACAAAGAGCAATAATAGCGGAAATAATAATGATTCGGGAAATTCAGGAAGTAATGAAACAAAAGCAAATAATGAAAATAACGAAAATGGACAATAAAGAGGTAAAAATAAATGGATAAATACAGAATAAGTTGCAGCTGTCACTTCGGACTTGAAAGTGTTTTAAAATTTGAAGTTAATAAAATAGGTGGTACAGACCTTATAGTTTCAGACGGAAAAGTTAGTTTTATGGGCGATGACAGTACGGTTGCAAGGGCAAATATTGCTTTGTCTACAGCTGAAAGAGTTATGATAGAACTCGGACAGTTTAAAGCCACATCTTTTGAAGAACTTTTTCAGGGAGTCAAGGCACTTCCGCTTGAAGAATTTATAGGAAGAGATGACCGTTTTCCTGTTAAGGGTTCATCACTTAATTCAAAACTTCACAGCATTCCTGACTGTCAGTCTATTATAAAAAAGGCGGCAGTTGAAAGATTAAGACAACATTATAAAATATCATGGTTCACAGAAGATGGACCTGACGTTCCTATAAGATTTACTATTTTAAAGGATATTGTTACAATTTATCTTGATACGTCAGGTGTGGGACTTCATAAGAGAGGTTACAGATACCATTCAAATGCAGCACCTATAAAAGAAACACTTGCGGCAGGAATAGTTGACCTTGCGAGAGTTCGCCCTGACAGTCATGTATGCGACCCGTTCTGCGGAAGTGGTACACTCCTTATTGAATCAGCATTCAAAGCACTGAACATTGCACCGGGGCTGAGAAGACGTTTTCTTGCTGAAAAATGGGGTTCGATTTCTTCAAAAGTATGGGACGAGGAAAGAACAAGAGCGATGGATTCAATAAATAAATCGGCTAAATTTGAGGCTTGGGGATTTGATAATGACCCTGAATGTATTGAACTTGTTTTGCAGAATTCAAAAAAAGCGGGCGTTGATTCAAGAATACACGTTCTTGAAAGAGATGCAGTTGATTTTAAAATGCCTGCTGATGATTGTATTATAATGTGTAATCCGCCATATGGTGAAAGATTGCTTGACGTTAAAAAAGCAAGAGAACTTTATAAAGTAATGGGAAGAAAATTCCCATCTGATGCGAAAAATCCTGCATACATAATTTCACCTGATGAAGATTTTGAAAAATGTTACGGCAAAAAAGCCGATAAAAAGAGAAAACTTTACAATGGTATGATGAAGTGCAACCTGTTTTCATACTACAGATAATATCAGCGGAGGCGATATAAATGGATTTACAGGAAATAATTGATAAATCCCGAAAAATAGTGTTTTTTGGTGGTGCAGGAGTTTCAACAGAAAGCGGAATACCTGATTTTCGTTCTGTTGACGGGTTATATAATCAAAAATATAAATATCCTCCTGAACAGATTTTAAGCCATACATTTTTTGTTAATAAAACAGAAGAATTTTTCGACTTTTACAGAGATAAAATGATCTGTCCGAATGCAAAGCCGAACACAGCACATAAAGTTCTTGCAAAAATGGAAAAAACCGGCAAACTTTCGGCAATAGTTACCCAAAATATTGACGGACTTCACACAATGGCAGGAAGCAAAAAAGTTCTTGAACTTCATGGCTGCGTAAACAGAAATTATTGCCAAAAATGCGGAAAAATGTTCGATGCGGAATTTATTCTGAAAAGCAAAGGCATTCCACGTTGTGAATGTGGCGGAATTATTAAACCTGATGTTGTTTTATATGAAGAATCGCTTGATGATGACGTTGTGAGCGAGGCGGTCAGGGAAATAAGAAGCTGCGATACTTTAATAGTTGCGGGAACTTCGCT
>JALEJO010000070.1 GCA_022769365.1 Oscillospiraceae bacterium
ACACAAATACCTTTCATCATTCCACCGTTATTCATTTAATCACCTCCTAAAAGTATTTTTACCTAAATGCAAAATTATATAAAAGTGAATGAAAACCAATTTAGGAATGTTGTACTATTTTTCAATTTAGTATATAATTAAGAATAGAGGTGATTATTTTGGCAACACTGAATATTGTACTGGTTGAACCGGAAATTCCACAAAATACAGGCAACATTGCTCGTACTTGTGCTGCAACAGGTGCAAGGTTACACCTTGTACGACCACTTGGCTTTCAGATTACAGACAAAACAGTAAAGAGAGCAGGTCTTGATTATTGGGATTTATTGGATATAACTTACTACGATAGTCTTGATGATTTTTTAGAAAAAACTAAAGGTGCAAAGTACTTTATGTACACCACTAAAGCACTGTATAAACATACAGAAGTAGAGTATCCCGATAACTGTTACTTGCTTTTTGGCAAGGAAACAAGAGGACTGCCTGAACATTTACTAATGGAGCACAAAGAAAGTTGTGTTCGTATTCCTATGGTTAAAGATGCAAGAAGTCTGAACCTTAGCAATTCGGTTGCTATTGCTGCCTATGAAGTACTGAGACAATGGGACTACCCTGCACTTCTCACACATGGTCAGTTACACAGACACCACTGGGAATAACAAATATAATTTTCTTTTATTTTACATAAACTTAAGCATAATTTTATTATCCCAAAAATAACGGAAAAATATCTAAAAATTTCTGAAAAAAGTAGGGATAAAATCATTATATCTATTGAAACCATTACAAAATTGTTATATAATTAACTATATCTGGGAACAGATTTTAATAAGTAATTTATTTGAAAGGATGTTTAAATATGGGTTTAAACAAAGTTACAGTTGATGATGTAAATTACGCTGGCAAAAAAGTTCTTTGCCGTTGTGACTTTAATGTTCCACTAAAGGATGGCGTTATCACAAACGACAACAGAATTACAGCTGCTTTACCAACAATCAAAAAGATTATGAATGACGGTGGCAAGGTTATCCTTTGCTCTCACCTTGGTAAGCCTAAGAATGGTCCTGAAGAAAAGTTCTCTCTAGCACCTGTTGCAGTTAGACTTTCTGAACTACTAGGCAAGGAAGTTGTATTTGCTGCTGATGACGAAGTTGTTGGCGAAAATGCAAAGAACGCTGTTGCAAATATGAAGGACGGCGATGTTGTTCTACTACAGAACACAAGATTTAGAAAAGAAGAAACAAAGAATGAAGAACCATTCTCAACAGAACTAGCTTCACTAGCTGATTGTTTCGTTATGGATGCTTTCGGTTCAGCTCACAGAGCTCACTGCTCAACTGCCGGTGTTACAAAGCACATTAAAGATACTGCTGTTGGTTACCTAATGCAGAAGGAAATCGACTACCTAGGTAACGCAGTTGAAAACCCAGTAAGACCTTTCGTTGCTATCCTTGGTGGTGCAAAGGTTGCTGATAAGCTAAATGTTATCTCTAACCTACTAGAAAAGTGTGACACACTTATCATCGGTGGTGGTATGGCTTACACATTCCTAAAGGCTAAGGGTTACGAAGTTGGTCTTTCTCTTGTTGACGATAGCAAGATTGACTACTGTAAGGAAATGATGGAAAAGGCTGAAAAGCTAGGTAAGAAACTTCTTCTTCCAATTGACACAACAATCGGTGACGGTTTCCCTGATCCAATCGATGCTCCAATCGAAGTTAAGGTTGTTCCTGCTACAGAAATTCCTGCTGATAAGGAAGGTCTAGACATCGGTACAGAAACTCAGAAGCTATTTGCTGAAGCTGTTAAGTCTGCTAAGACAGTTGTATGGAACGGTCCTATGGGCGTATTTGAAAATCCAACTCTTGCAAAGGGTACAATCGCAGTTGCTAAGGCTCTTGCAGAAACAGACGCTACAACAATCATCGGTGGTGGTGACTCAGCTGCTGCTGTAATTCAGCTAGGTTTCGCTGACAAGATGAGCCACATCTCAACAGGTGGCGGTGCTTCTCTAGAATATCTAGAAGGCAAGGTTCTTCCTGGTATTGATGTAATCGCTGACAAATAATTTTAGATTATAAAGGGGCAGACAACAGTCTGCCCTTACATAAATATTTTAAATATTTTATTTTGAAAGGAATTATTCATAATGGATAAGAGCAAAAGAAAGGCAATTATTGCCGGTAACTGGAAAATGAACAAAACAAGACCTGAAGCAAAGGAACTTCTTGAAGGCATTAAGCCTCTTGTTGCAAATGCTGAAGGTAACGTTGAAGTTATAGCTTGTGTTCCTTTCACAAACCTTGAAACAGCTATCAACACAACAGCAGGTTCAAATGTTAAAATTGGTGCTGAAAATGTTCACTTTGAAAAGAGCGGTGCATTTACAGGCGAAATTTCAGCTGATATGCTTGTTGAACTCGGTGTTGAATACGTCGTTATCGGTCACAGCGAAAGAAGACAGTACTTTGGCGAAACAGATGAAACTGTTAACAAGAGAACAAAGGCTGCACTCGCAGCAGGTTTAAAGCCAATCGTTTGTGTTGGTGAATTAAAGTGGGAACGTGAAACTGACATAACAGAAGAAGTTATTGCACGTCAGATTAAACTTGACCTCTTTGGTGTTTCTGCTGAAGACGTTAAGAAAACAGTTATCGCTTATGAACCTGTATGGGCTATTGGTACAGGTCTTACAGCTACACCTGATCAGGCTGAAGAAGTTTGCGGATTTATCCGTGCAACTCTTGCTAAGCTTTATGATAAGGCAACAGCAGAAGCTGTTACAATTCAGTACGGCGGTTCAATGAACGCTAAGAACTGTGCAGAACTTCTTGCAAAGCCAAACATTGATGGCGGTCTTATCGGCGGTGCTTCATTAAAGGCTGCTGATTTCAACACAATTGTTCAGGCTGCTGTTGAAGGCTAATCACCCAATCAATAAATATCTCGAAAGGATTTGATTTATATGGCAAAAAAACCTATTGCCTTGATAATTATGGACGGTTATGGATATAACCCAAGTACTTATGGTAATGCTATTGCTGCGGCAAATAAGCCGAATATCGATAAATACATGAAAGGTCCATATACTTATATCGGTGCAAGCGGACTTAATGTAGGTCTTCCTGACGGACAGATGGGCAACTCAGAAGTTGGTCACACAAATATAGGTGCGGGCAGAATTGTTTATCAGATGCTCGTTAAAATCACAAAAGATATAAATGACGGAGTTTTCTTTGAAAACAAGGCACTTCTTGGTGCTATTGAAAATTGCAAGAAGAATAACTCTGCACTTCATATAATGGGCTTGCTGTCACCTGGTGGTGTACACAGCCATATGGAACATATTTTTGCTGTTGTTGAAATGGCAAAAAGAAATGGTCTTGAAAAAGTTTATCTTCACACATTCCTTGACGGACGTGATGTTCCGCCGTCATCTGCTGCTGAATATATGAAAGAAACAACAGCTAAACTTGAGGAAATCGGTGTTGGTAAAGTCGCTACTGTTGCAGGAAGATTCTATGCAATGGATAGAGATAATGCATGGGATAGAGTTGAAAAGGCTTATGCTGCTATGGTTTACGGCGAAGGCAATAAGGCTTGCTGCCCGAACAAAGCAATAGCTGATTCTTATGCAAATGGTGTTACAGATGAATTTGTAGTACCTGTTGTTTGTGACGGTGCAGAACCAATCAAGGAAAACGACAGCGTTATTTTCTGTAACTTCAGACCTGACCGTGCAAGACAGATAACAAGAAGTTTTGTAGACCCTGATTTCAGTGGATTTGAACGTAAAAAAGGTTTCTTCCCTGTACATTTTGTATGTATGGCACAGTATGATGCTTCAATGCCTAATGTAACAGTTGCATATCCACCTGAAGAACTTAAAATGACACTCGGTGAATTCTTAGCTAAGAACGGCTTAAAACAGCTTAGAATAGCCGAAACACAGAAATACGCTCATGTAACTTTCTTCTTTAACGGAGGAGAGGAAAAGCAGTTTGAAGGCGAAGACAGAATACTCATTAAGTCACCTGACGTTGAGACATTCGATATGAAGCCTGAAATGAGTGCATATGAAATCACAGATGCAGTTGTAGACGTAATAAATAAAGACTTATACGATGTAATAATACTTAACTATGCGAATTGTGATATGGTTGGACACACAGGCATTTTTGATGCCGCAAAAACAGCAGTTGAAGCAGTTGATGAATGTGTTGGCAGAACAGTTGATGCAGTTCTTGCGAAAGGCGGAATTGCACTTATAACAGCTGACCACGGCAATGCAGACAAGATGCTTGAAGAAGACGGTTCGCCGTTTACTGCACACACGACAAATCCTGTACCATTCATTGTTGTAGGTGAAGACTGTGAAGTTGTTGAAGAGGGCGGCGTACTTGCTGACATTTCACCAACTATAATTAAATTACTCGGTTTACCACAGCCTGAAGAGATGACAGGTAAATCTTTGATTAAGTAGAATTTAAAAAAGAACGGAAACAATTGGCAGAATCACGACCACGAAAGCTAATCTATTTCTAATATTGAATATACGACAGAAATCCCCGATGTTACTGCGTACAAGCAGTCATCGGGGATGATGTTTTTAATTAGGAATTGTGATGTTGCCAAGGGCGACAAAAAATCCCTCCATTGCCAAAGGCGATAGAGGGATTAATTATTTATTTATAAAATTTACAGTCAAAATAGCGGCAACAAATTCAATTATTGTTATAATTGGAAAACCATATTTGAAATACCAGTGTTTTGTTTTGTGATGAAACAGGTGCATTGCAATAGTTCCGCCTATTCCGCCACCAAGAAAAACATACAAAAACAGGACTTTTTCAGGTGTACGCCATTTGTTTTTTATTGCTTTTCGCTTATCAAAATACATAGCTAAAAACAAAACTATATTTATAAAAATAATATAAATCAGAAATATTTTCATAATTATTCTTTATTGTAAATCTTTTCTTTAAGATGTTCTGTATATGCATCGTGAGAAAGAGGTTTATCAAAGTAATAACCCTGTGCTATGTCACATTCAATATTTTTGAGAAGATGTGCCTGATCTTTTGTTTCAACACCCTCTGAAACAGTTTTAATATTGAGGTTTTTTGCCATATTTACAAGATTTGTAAATACTATTTTCATTTTGTCTTTGAATTCTGTTTCATCAAGGAGCGTTTTATCAAACTTGATTATATCAACAGGAACATCCTTTAATATGTTAAGAGATGAAAAACCTGTACCGAAATCATCAACAGAAACAGAGATATTATTTTCGTGAAGTTCGTTTATAAATTCAAGAAGTGCAGCATATTCGCCAACATCTGTTGTTTCTGTAATTTCAATTTCTATAAGTTCTTTCGGAATATTATATTTTTCTATTATTCCCACTATATCTGAAACAAGATTTTTATTTGCTAAGTGTCGTCTTGAAAAGTTTATTGAAACTGTAACAGGTTTAAGTCCGCTGTCAAGCCATTTTCTGATGTCAGAACAAACTATTTCAAGGTTGTAAATGTCAAGCTCGCAAATTCTGTCTGTGCTTTCGAGTATAGGAATATACCAGAATGGTGACTTTATTTCTCCATTATATTCCCATCTTGAAAGAGCTTCAGCACCGCAGAGTTCGTAAGTTTTTAAGTTAACTTTCGGCTGATAGAAAACTTTTAAATCTTTCTTTGCCATTGCAGGCTTAAATTGCTGTAAAACTTCTTTCTGATGACTTAAAATCTGTTCTATATCACTTGAAAAGTCTGCAAAATTTATCTTTTTGATATACTTTGCATATTTAAAAGCCATATTTGCGGGCTGTATTAATGATTCGTGAGTTGATGCTTTTTCAGGATTGATTTTTGCAAATCCTGCATTACACGAAACAAAACATTTAACGGATTCTTTACGTCCAGGAGGAACTACATCAACCGCTACGGAAGATAAAGTTTCTTTCCAGAAATCTGTCTTATCTGTTTTTATAATCATTGCAAAATTATCTCCGCCAAGACGGCAAAGCTTTTCTGTTTCATCGCAATAGTTATGAAGATTTCTTGAAAATTGTGTAAGAATGGTATTTCCGCCTCTCATACTGAATTTTTCATTGTAGCTCTTCATAGATTTTATATTCATAAAAACAATTGAATATCCACCAAGACTTTTTTGTGCATTTCTCATTGCAAGATATTCATAAAAAGATGGTGCGTTGAAAATGCCTGTTTCAATGTCAGTTGTAAGTATTACTTTTATATTTTCGTTCATTTTTACATTTGAAACAGCAATAAGAATATTCTGAAGTACAAATTTAACATTATCTCTTTCTTCGCTATTCCATTCTGGTATATTATCTCTGCGATATGCCTTTAATGTAGCTTTTCCAACGCTTGGAATTTCAGATTGAAGAGTAACTTCATTATCGCCGGCATAGTCAAATATATCTGATGAATAAAGAACCTGAACAAAATTGTTTCCGTTTATTCTTTTAAATCTTTTGCCAATATCGAAATCCGCTTTTACAAGTGCTATACCTGTATCATCAGACAAATAATTTATAGCTTCCTGCGAATTCATAAATACGCCTGAACTGCTGTTTAATGTCTTAAAAAAGTTCTTAAAATTATCACTGCAAATCAAACTCATCCTGTAACTTCCCTTCATTTATTTTTTTATATATTTCATCGCATATATGATACATTTTTTGTACCGAATTTTCAAGAAAATAATAATGTTTTATATAAGCTGCTGTCATTATTAAAAAAATCACGGACAAAAGAAAAACAGCAGGCTTGAAACAAAAAATATCAACACCTATCGAAAGAACAGTAAGTATCGCAAACAATATCATAACAAGAAGATGTACTTCTCTTTCGTGTTGAAAAAAAGATATATGTTTCAGATGATACTCAAGCAATTCTGAATAATCAACGTCATTTTCAGAAATTTTTCTTTGGATATTTTCAAGATAAGATAAAATATATTTCTTCATTTTATTTTCCAATCCATTTAAATACGAACAAACCTATATATATATCATTATACCATATTTTTCAATTATTGTCAAATTTTTTATTGATGTATTGTGGTTAAAAATAGGAATTAGATATAAAAAAAAGACCTCATAAAATGAAGTCTTTTAATAAATATCAACTCAAATCAAGTTCAAATACAATATCCACTCTTTCAAACTGTATATCTTTTTTATCAACTTCAATCTCTTTAAATCCCATTTTTCTGTAGAGATGAAGTGCTTCATGGCATTTTGTATTTGTAAAAATGACTATTCTCGGGATATTTTTTTCTTTTGCATATTCTATACACGCTTTCAGACAAGCTGTTCCGGCACCTTTTCCTGAACGCATTCCTTTTGCAGCAAATTTCATAAGTTCAAAACTTCCATCTGCCATAGGTGCAACCATACAGCATGCAAGTATTTCATCGTTTTCTTTTGCAAAAAATATATTTCCGCCTTGCTCAATATATTTTTCAATATTATTCAGTTCTTCTATGTCACGTTTTTCTATTTTGAACATATGAGTTATCCAGTATTTGTTAAGTTCAATAAAGTCCTTTTTATACTTTTTTTCATAAGGTACAACCTGCATATATATTCCTCCAATGTACTGTTTTCATATGTAAAATATAGCATATTTAAAGCATTATGTCAATTGATTTTTAATACTTTTTTTCTATAGGAATGTATTGTGTTTTTTTATGATATAAAATCCCGCCTATTTTAGTAGGCGGGGTTATTTATCACGATAATGCGAACCACATTGTACGATTTTTATAACATCGTTTTCAATTCTGTAAACTATTCTGTTTGCATCATCAATACGTCTGCTCCAATACGCTGATAGGTTTCCACTAAGTCTTTCGGGTTTTCCGATTCCTTCGTATCCATTTCTGTCAATATCTTTTAAAATTAAAAGTATTCGTTTCAGAGTCTTTTTATCTTGCTTCAACCAGTATTGAAAATCTTCCCATGCATCGTCTGACCATGCTTTAATCATCAAAATTTACCTCGTGAATTGTTCCACCCGTTTTCTCCATCTGTTCAATTGACTTTTTCAAACGTTCCATATTTTCATCTGAATAAAAAGGGTCAACAGAAACCTCAAACGGTATTCTTTTTTCACGAGCCATTTTTTTAGCAAGCATAATAACAGCAGTTGACATTGTAAGACCGAGGTCATTGCAAACACAGTCGAAGTCTTTTTTCAAATCTTCGTCCATTCGGACATTTAAAGTTGTCTGTGACATAAAATCACACCCCTTTCAATATTATTATACCACAACATATATACGTTGTCAATACATTTTACAATTTTCACTTACTCTAAATTTTTATAATTAAAAGTTTCAA
>JALEJO010000003.1 GCA_022769365.1 Oscillospiraceae bacterium
CGACTGATAAAACTCACTTTCTTTAACATCATTGTATTTGTAAAGAATTTTATCATCAGATGCAGTTATTATCTTTTTATCGTACATATCTGCCAGCATTTTATAAAGATCCTTGAAAGAACTTTTGCTTGGAACAAGTCCATATTGAATAAAAGTAAGCAGCCTTCTTTTTGATAACCCTCTTTTTACAGGAATTTTAATGGAATTACCATTGCACCAATTGTCGTTATAAAAAGTGCCACCTGACAAAGACCAATATCTTTCATAACTGCCGTCCTTGTAGGCAACTCCATTGACTTCATTACCATCTGCATTTTCTACATAATTACCACTTATAAGCGGGTTGGAAGATTTATAGGTGTAGAATAAATCATACGCTTCGGAATAATTCATGTATGTTCCCTCGCCTATGCCGTCCATTTCATAATCATAACGATCGTAAGGACAAACAACACGTGTTGAGTCTGTTATCAATATATTTTTTCTCTGAACAAAATATAATTTTTTATTTTCAATCTTAACCCATTCATCATTTTTAACGATAGAATCCAGATCCTCTTCAACAACATTAATCAAACCTATAAGTAAATCTTTCGCTTCTATTTCTTCATCCGTCAGATAAATTTTATCAACGCTTTTTGTTTCTTCCATAATTATAATACCTCCACTAACGATTTTTTAACTGTTTTTCCTGATACTGTATATTTGTATCCTTTTATTATTACCTTATCTATCATACCTGTATGTTTTTTATTTTTCTCAATATGAAAGTTATCGTCCAACTGACAATTATTATCTATCAGAGAATATTCAGGATTCATACGGCACATTATTTCAACAAATTCATTAAATAAATCTGTTACCTGCGGTTTAAGACTGCTGAGTTCATAACTAATGTAGTCATAATAACTGTTTAAATTCTTTTCGTTTGAAATACTTGCAATAAACGAAACAGGGTCTTCCAATGATATTTTGACTTTGTCTTTGTATTCTTCAAGCACTTCACAGGATTTTTTGTATAAGGCAAAAATATCCTTGAAATATTTCTCATAATCAGAAAGCTGTTTTTTTGCCGATTCAAGTTTTGATTTACTTTCTTCAAGTTCATCTTTTGCTGATTCAAGTTCTGATTTACTTTTTTCAAGTTCACTTTTTATTGACTCAAGCTCTGATTTACTTTCTTCAAGTTCATCTTTTACTGATTCAAGTTCTGATTCCAACTCTTTTATTTTTTGGCTGTCATCATTTTTATTTTCGGACAAGTATTTTTTTATACGTTCATCAAAACGTTTGTCAAAAATTTTTTCAGAAATTTTTTCAATTTCTTCCCTTGTCCATTTTTTTGATTTTTCTTCTTCAACTGCCATTTATCCAAGATACATTTCTCCGAGTACCATAGTATAATCATACCCGATAAACGGTAAATGTTCTCCTTTCCACATTATTTCAATATTACGCTTTATATCGCAAAGAAAATACTTTGCTAAATTTACTGTGTCAATATCCTTTTCGTTTTTTTCTTTATGAATATAGACATAAGTAACTTCTGAACTTTTCTGATGATATATATTTATCAGTTTGTAATTCAGTTCAAGAAATTTTTCAAACATATTTTTTCTGTTTCCACTTAACAAATATTCTGAATAACAATTAAGCAATATATATCTTGTTTCGCTATTGCAACTAAGATATAACTCTTTTATCTTTTCACCAAATTCATTATTCAATATTCTTTTTTCAATATACATAGAATAAATATCGTATATTGAAAATCCGCTATTTCTGTCAAACATTACCTGAAAATGAATAATCAAATTAAAAAAATCTTTATATTCAGGGTTATTTTTATAATCATCAACAAGATTATTATACTTCTCTTCAGAATCAATAAAACTTTTTGAAAAAAACAAATCAAACAATCGAGGCAACACATTAACAAGAGTATTTTTTGTTTCTGTATTCCAGACTTCAACACCAGAAACTATATTTTCAACAGCAAGTTCATAATATTTCTGATTTGAATAATCATTCCAGATATAGCTCATACCTTTACACCTACCCAGAAAAAGTTTGGATAATTATATCTCATAAAAGCAATAAAATAATTAACTCTGTCAATAAAGAAATTATCTATTCCTGAATCTTCAAAACAAAGATAACAATAATTTTTATTTCTCCTGCTTATCTCTGATAAATCATTATAACTGTAATTATAATCCCTTGTGTAAGCTTTTATCGCTTCCTTAGCATTAGATAAACTAAACCCTTTATATTCATTCGGATAATGATAAAACGCATCAACAGCAAGTTTTATATCTGCCTCAGTAAATATATTTTTCGGAATTAACGAAATTTCATCTTTTAGCTTAGGCGAAAACATATTTGACAATCTGTTTATTTTATTTTCGTGAATTTCTATTTTCATAAAATCAATATCTGAATCTGATTTAACATAAAAATATTTATCAGTAATTTTAATTAAATGATAAATATCAAATCTATTTTCAGGTATTATAAATGAATTTTCATCACGATTATATCTGTCAAACTCTTCATCGGCAATAACAGCTTTTGTAGACCGCAGTCGCAATTGACTGCTTGAAGTTATTGAAACATTCCACATAAGCGTTCCTTGAACAGCTCCTGATATTTGACTTAAATCATAATTATTTCTTTTTAAATTTACAGGCTCATATTCATTTGTTTTTTCATTCAATTCAAACAGTTTAAAAGCACGTCTTGAATATGGTGAATATATATACGGCTGATGTATATTATATAATTTAAACAAGTCCGCTATCATTTTTTCTTTTTTAACAAATATATCAGTTTTTTCAAGCTTAAATTTTTTGCCGTCCTCTGTTTTTTCGTAATCATTTACTTTATCGTAAGGACAATCAATAAAAATAATATTACTATCATCTTCATCATTATCAAGCATTGGATTAAATATATTTTCCATATTTTCTTTATCTGTATTCAAAAAAGTAAATATTTGCGGAACTGTACTTTCCTCATTATTTTGACTGATAACATTTTTTTCTATATGCGAAAAAAAATCTTTCTGTCTGTCAACAACAGACTTCGCCAATGCTCTGAAAAATTCTTTCTGATTTTCTTTTAATCCATCTGATTTTGCCAGTAATTCTTCAATTTCTATTTTTTTTAAATAACTGTTTTGATTTTTATTATCCATAACATCACCTGATTATATAATATTAAGTTTTCCCGTTGTAACATTAACATCTTTTGATGCATTAACTTCTAAACTATTTGCTGTCAATAAAGTTTTTCCATTTTCAACATTGGAAATAATATTTTTGTCTGTAATTTTTATTTCTGCTTTTTCATCAACATTTGAATTAATCTGATTTTTATCAATTATAAATTTATTTTTATCACTGCCTAAAACAATAGAATCATTTTTCAAAGTGATATTATATTCTTTGTTTTTAATATAAATCTCATTTTCATTTATTTCTCCGATATAATCCCATGCTTCAAAAGCAATCTTTTCTTTTTCTATTATACAAGTTTTATCATATATCTTTATGCTTTTACTGTCAGGATTTTTTATTTTCTCTGCAACGGCTTTTTCTCTTACGCAGCCATATGCAAAACATTTGTTATTCTGCATAATAACTTCTACAATTTCATCAACGTCGGGGACAAAAAATGTTCCGCCATCTGATGCTGTAAAATTATTAATATACTGAATCCATACCTTTTTATCATTTATGGAATCTTCAAGTTCTGTAAATTCAACCTGAATTCTTCCAAGATTTTCTGTATCTTTATTATCGGTTACTTTTGCTCTTCCGAGTGAAATCAGATTTATCTGATTTATTGCTTGTTTTCTGTCTTTTAAAATTCGCTCGATTTTATAATAATATCTTGTGTTATCATCTTTATATATTGCATATGAATAAATTACAACATACCATTGACCATTATAATTTACTTTAGTTCCTAATTCTATATACTCTTTATATTCAAACTCGATTGTTTCATTATATTCTGTTATATTGATTTTAGCCGAAATAATGTCATTTTCTTCAAGCGTAAATATACTGTTTAATGAATCATCAATAATAATTTGACTATTTCCACGCTGATTTGAACAAACAAAAAGTCTTGTATCATTTTCTTCTGCAATTCTGTTTGCAAACTGAAAATCTGTTTCATTTTGCTGAATAATCACATCTTCAAGTGTTTTTGCAGATAAATTTTCTTTTTTCATTTCAAAAACAGTATTATTGCTTATTTTTTCAAATATATCTTTATATTTTTTCTCGGGAGACTGATAAACCCTGCTTATTTCGGCTGTATCAGACTCCATTGAATCTGATACAGCCAAAACATTAACAGCAGCACCTGAATAAGTACTCTGACCCTCAATATTCTTTATTTTGCCGCACATAATAAGTTCGCCATTAATATCTGCTTCAATATAAGTATTAATTTTAACAAATGAGAATAATTCTTCATTACTTTTTAAATCATTCGGAACTATATCAATGTGCATAATGGCATGTTTGCCGCATTCTTTCTCAATTGATAACTCTCTTATTCTTCCTTTTACGGAAAGGCTGCTGTTAATCATTTTTCACTCCATATATCACTCTACTTCAATATACTGATCATAATTTCCGTTTTTCTGTACAAGATAAAGTTCAAATAAACCGTTATCATTTTCACCATTTAAATTTTCAGATGGAAAATTTTCAGTAGGAATTTCATATCCTTCTGTATAATCAATAATAAACATATTTTCTATTTCATAAGATCTAAGCATTTCACTACTTGAAGTACTTACATAAGTTTCAAGTTTTACTTTTCGATAAATAAGATCTGAATCTGTTTCTTTAGACCAATTTGCAACATCACAAGTAGCTTTCTTGTTATTTGCTGTTATTCTTCCGATTACCCTTATTTCAGCTCTCACATCATTGCTTCTTGCAATTGCATCATCATTTAATGTATTTGATTTGTAAGAAGCAGCGATAATATCTTCTTTGCCCTGATGTTCATTTTTCATTGAAGATAAAACAATTTCTCCACCCTTTGAATCTGTTATTGTTAATCTGTATCCAAGTGCCATAATATTATTCCTCCGTATTTTCTATTACAAAATCATCAAATTTGTCTTCTTTGTCACCGTTAGTAAATTTAACATATGAATAAAATTTTCCATCTTTTTCTTTATATCCAAGTTCTTCACCATTATGAAGCGGATTATTAATACAGCCGTTATAACTATCACGGCTCCATTTATTTTCTGCCTTATATCCATCAAATTTTTTCTTTGAAATTGTTCCTTCACCATCTGCAGCTTCAAGAAAAATAAAATCTTTAACTAAAGTTGTAAAAATTCTATTTTCACCCTTAGCCATATTTCTTGCATATTTTACAAATGAATTTTTAACTTTTTCATTGTTATAATATCCACAGCAATCGAAAAAGAAACCAAATGGTTCTTCGCTAAGTTCATTAATTAAATCCTTATCATAAGAAAGAATCTCTTCACAATTCATATTTGATATAACTTTGTATTTGTTGTCTGAATCCTCAAAATCAAATCTTACACATACCTTAGGAAGATCTTTGTTTACATTAAACTTCATTTTTTCAAGCTGCCTGCTGTCGAGTGACTTTATCACAAGTCCTGCCGCAACATATGGTGCATCTAAATACAAACCGGGATTCTGAATTGTTTCTCCATCTGCTACCTCTATATCGCCTGCCTGTATTCCTGACATAAGTGTAAAATTCGGATAAGCAAAGACTGAATATCTGCTGTTAATTATGTCTAACTTCTTTTTGTACATATCCAAAACTTTTTTATTCATCTTACTGAAGCCGGTTTTTTCGCATCCTTTGTAACCAAAAAATGTTGTACATTTTGCTTCAGAAAGAATATCCATTATCTGTTTTGCAGTATCTAAAGAAATTAAATCCTGTTTTGCTTCTGTTTCATCAGCATCGTCAAGATCAATGTCATCACTCATTTCCGAGTCAGTATCATTATCCTGTTCTACATCAATAACTATATCTTCTTCATTTACAGATTCATCAGCATCAGGAATATCAGGAGTATAGAGTCTGCCTGCATTATCTCTGTTAACCAGATCTTCATCGTCTATTTGCGGAAGTACAGCAAACCAGATTCTTTTCTCTATATTCCCATTTATGTTATCCATATATTCTTTAAAATATCTTTTTATATTGCTATCGCTTACTATTTCATCTGCTGTACAATTAGCAATTATAACAGAACAATTTCCGCCTGCATTATCGAATAAAGCCTTAACATCAATAATTTTTTCTATTATCTTGTTAATTGCTTTTAAAAGACTATCCTGTGATGCTTTATAAAAAGATTTTTGAACCTCATATCTTTTTTTGAGTTTTGGAATGTCTTCACTCGCAACAATACCTGTATTATCCGAATATGCTGAGATTACAAGATTCTGAGTGTAAGCATCACTTTCTGAAGTATTCTCGTTACCTCTGATATTAGATTCTAGCAATTTAGTTGCCTGATTATTAGCTCTTGTTTCAAGACTTATTTTCTGATTCACATTAGTATTAATATCAGTAACTAAAACTTTTTCTTTTACTATATCACCGTCAGAATTATATGCCAGTCTGTAAGTATCTCTTTTTGTTGTATCAATTCCTATAGAAGAACTTTTTCCATTATTATCTGAATTGATACCAAGTTTTTTTTGCAAATCCGCAACATTTAAACATAAAAGAGCTGTCGGATTGTCCTTATATGTTTCGTTGATTTCTGTTATAGTATTTTTTATTTTTTTCGTATAAGATTTCTGTAAAGCCGTATTTTTATTATCTTTTGCTTCCAGACACTTCTGAACTAAATAAAGATATTCTCTTCTTTTGTTTTTTATCTCTTTAAGCATAGTGCTTGGAGATATAAGCTTTGAAAAACAACTATAGTCAAATTCATAATTTGACTTTCCCGCAACAGCTTTTTTTTCATACATATCAATTGCTGCTTTATAAAAAGCCGTTCGTTCAAATTTCATTGGAAGAGCTTCCGGAATATCCGACGGATCTGTTGAGTAAACAAAATATCCACCATTATCGTCCTTCTGAAATCCCTGATATAAATCTGGAGCAAATCTTTCAAGAAAATCATCAAAACTGCTTACTTCAAGTCCTGCAACATCAACCTGTTTGTAGTTAAATGTATCTGTATCAGGATCAACAGCACCCTTTAATGCATTTAAAATTGAAAGAGGTCTTTCTTTGCCAGCAATCTTAGCTGATACTTTATCATTGAATTTTTCAAGGACAAGTACTCGGTTAATACTATCAATTTTTGCCATTAAACTATTCTCCTTTAAATATTTTTCTAAATCCAAGTCCGATAAAATTTTCTTTTTTCAACTTTTCATACAATATATCAGTAACATAAACTGCATCTGAAGTTGAACCGAGAATGCGAAAAATATTATATCTTCCGCAAGCACTTGGAATTATTATTGGATTTTCTATATTATAAAATGGAACTATTCCATCATTATAATCATATTCACCTGCATCAATTATACCGCTTTTTTCAAAATCAATGCAATCAATTCTTGGAACTGAAACAATCCAAAAAATTTCTTCAATTCCCACAATATCATCTGAAATAATAACTTTTTTGTAAAACAAATAATCTACTTCATTATTATCCAAAAAAGACTTTAGTTTATCTGAAAAAAACAACAAATCTTCACAACGCATTATATCAGGAATATCTATGCCTCCCGACTCATCAATTGATATTGTTTCAGCATCATTATTCAGCATCCATAATTCATCTCTATAAAAATGCGTTTTCAGCTTTCTTATATTATCATTTATCAATGGAATTATATAATTTTCCGATATTGATAAAATATTTATTTTATAAATTTCTGACATTTTAATTCTCCAAAATATTATCTATTCTTTCTCTTATTATTCTTACAGGAGATTCATAATACATTTCTCCATTTTCTCTGCCTTCTACAAACGAAATTATTTTTTGCTCATTTTTAGAACAGTAATCAGATACAGATTTTTCTGACATAATATCATTGATAACATACTCTCTGTTTTTATCTATCTTCCATGGTATAAGATAATCATCTGTAAGATTTATAAAATACCTGATATTTTCAGAAAATCTAATAAATGAAATCGCATCCTTTATTTCAAATTCATCTGAATTTGAAAATAATACTTTATAGCTGTCTTTCTGTAATCTTGTAACATTTAATTTTACAGCATAAAATGAACTTTTTTTGTATTTTTCAAATTTATATATAATAATAATCTTTTTTCTTTTTGGAACATCAAAAGCAAATTTAAAAGCTTCCTTTGAAACATAAAACGGATAACTTTTTTTATATCCTTTTTCAAAGTCAAGTAATTTGTTCATAATCTTATTTGAAATATGATTCATATTACTTATAAATCGCTTTCTTTTTTCATCATAATTACTTTTTCGGCAGAAATTTTTTTTGTATCTTGATTCAAGTATATTAATTTCATGATCAACTGCTTCAACATAATCTCTATAAAATTCTATATTTGATGAAGAAATCTTTTCAAGATATTTGCTTATTTCATCAATGGTTTCAGGCTCTAAAGTATACTTGTGTCCTCCTACGTGCCATTGCTGTCTCATTAAATCCATCGCAACATATCCGTTTGCCTGCTTGACAATTCCTTCTTTTCCTCCAAAAGAATAAATCGTAGGCAACAAAATACAATTATTCGCATTATTTATATCATATTTATAAAAATTGGCAAGTTTAACAAGATAAGGATGTTTAGCAAAAATCTGATTTCCGGAAATAATATGATGTGCTGCTTTGCCCCAATTTCCCTCAGTTGATTTTTCATTATTTTCCATATTTTTCTCTATATACGTATCATATTTTTCACTATATTGATTTTTGAAATTTTCTTCAAGTTCTGACGCAGAATTATTAATAGACGACGCAGAATGTGAAGCTTTTATATAATCGCATTTATCTCTTTCGCAGCAATTCTCATAATCGCAAAGAGCGTATTCACAATAAAATTTATCATCTGTTTTTTTCTTATCATCATTTTCAATTTCAGATTTTATTTCCTTTTCCAACTGATTTTCTTCATTTAAATTATCTGCATTATGTTCTGAAGTACCGCTGAATGAATCTAAAATTGTTGTTTTATTCCCTATATTTGCAATATTTCCAGCTCCGTAAAGAAAAGAAGGACTTTTTTTCTTTTCATTAATTTTAGATGTAACTGGAGAAGACATTTTTTTGATTTTTGAACCCAATGGACATAATTTATAAGATTTGTCAATTAAAGCTGATTTTCCTTTTATGAACATTTTTGAACTTGTATTGCACCAAAGACCGTTTACAACTGCACATGAACAAGGCACATTATTCTGCTTAGGACAAGGACCAGGAGTTTGAAGTTTCAATATTGAATGATTCGTTAAAATCTTGAAATCAGAAGAAATTGCTTTTGATAAATTATCAGAAGCGATAAAAGTTGTAGAACTACACTCACACTTAAAAATACAATTTTCTGTTAATTCTTTCATACACTATCCCCTTAATCAAAAATCACCCAATATCAATTTAATAAAAAACAATTCAGATTGTATTAAAAATAAAGAAAAAAAAAAAAAAATAATGTACACTCCTACAAAATATTATACACTGTTTTTTTCTAAAAGTCAAGCATATGCATCTATTTTTTGACTTTTAAACAGATTCTATCATAAAAATAAAGTATACTACACAAATACCTTTGTAATTTCAAAATTTATTGTAGCCATGCAACTTTTTTTGAGTGATTTTCTCACTTTCTTCAAACATAATAACATATTTTTGCACATATATAAATATAAAACAGTTCCGAAAAAAATTTAAATTTTCGGAACTGTTTTTAATTGACTGAATTAAAATCTTTATAAATTTTTTTGTAAGTTTATCTGAAATAGACCTTTGTATTTTTGTATATTTTAAAATATTTATTTTCACCCTACTATCCAAAATACAAAAAATAAGAGGCAAAACTGCCTCTTATTTTTATTTATCTATATCGAAGATTATTCAACATAAGGAAGTGATTCATATGTGCCTACAATCAACTTAAGGATTGCAAGTGTATCGTCTGAATTGACATCAAGTGCTGTAGC
>JALEJO010000008.1 GCA_022769365.1 Oscillospiraceae bacterium
TTGATTTATTGACAGGACTGTTTTTGTGATAATATTATTCCATTTTTGCTCCACTTTTGGTTTGGGTTCTGCTGTTTTGGGTTCCATTCCGTTTCCATTATATTTCCATTATTATCGTGAAAAATCGATTATTACAGGTACAACTCAGAAACCATTAATAATACAAAAGTGGCTGAATTGCGTCACTTTTACGTCATTAGAATACAATAAAAATCATCGCTTTCTACACTCATAACCCGAAGGTCGTCAGTTCAAATCTGGCTCCCGCAACCAGGAACAGTTATCTGAAAGATAACTGAGAGCAGGAAAAGCACGTAGTTTCGGTACTTTATCGAGGCTGCGTGCTTTTTTATTGGTGTTTTTTCGTTGTATGAAATGGTTCATTTTTCAAAAAAATTGAATTTGACCCCAATTTGACCCCAAAACATCAAAAAAAGAATACGGCAAAGAAAATATTCTCTTTTTTATTGAGTTTTCAATTTAAATGTGGTATAATGTAGATAATAAAATTATATTTTTCACGGAAGGAAAAATCATATGTCACAGCCTTATAATATGCCGATATCAGATTTACTTTGTAAATACTATAATCAGTTAAAGCGAAATAAAGATGGTACAATTGTTTATGATAAACAATTTAAAGAAGTGACAGAAAACCTTTTGAATCTTGAATGCTTAGATTCTTCGTTATACAGCACTTATGATGCATTCTTTCATGCAGTAACAAAAGGATTGATCAATACACCGAAAATTGTAGATGTTCCTAATAAAACGACATATAGAATTTCAGAAGGCAGCAAGTCTAAATACAAATATGTGAATGATGTGCTTACAGATGAAATCTGGAAATATTGGAGGCCAGGAGAACAAATATTCATTTCGGCTGGTACAGGGAGAGGAAAAAATACTTTTATCAAAAAAGAGCTGTTGAAAAGTTGCGGCAGTCAAAAAGTTGTTATCTTTGAAAACAGACAATCATTGATGCAGCAACAGATTATTGATGTGATTTCTGAAATTGATCCAGAAATTTTAAAATATCAGGATCTTTCAGAAGAGAATATGGTAATATTCGGTTCTTATAGAAATATAATGATAATTTCCTATCAATGTGCCGCTTTGAAGTGCCTTTATCAAGATACAGATTTTCGGGATTTTTGTTCACAGGCAAGGTATCTTGTATTTGATGAAGCACATTACATATTGGATGATACTCCATATAATAAGGGAATCAGTTTTTTTGTACAAACATTTTTGGAAAAACCATTTCCTGCTGCAACCAAGATATTTATGTCTGGTACAATGGAAGAGATTTATGAATACATTCAGTTGATAAATCACTTTCCAAAAGAACCGATAGATATAATCGAAGAAAAGAAACTTCTGGATGAAAAAGGTGACAGTAATCCTCATAAATTAGCAAGAAGTATGCAGCATTGTCAAAGCCCAAATTCCATACTTTCACTGCCGACAGATTATTCGTATATTGAACCATATCAATACAAGAAAACAGAGGATATCTGTACAGAAATTTCCAAGTCATCACCATATGAAAAGTGGTTGATTTTTGTAAAATCCATTGAAGATGGTGAGAAATTAAAATGGAAATTAGACGCAATTTGTAATGGTTCTGTATGCTTTTTAAGTTCTGAAAATAAGAAAAAAGATGAAAATGCAGCGATTTACAATCAGCTCATACGGGAATGCAAGTTTAATTGTCAGGTACTGATTGCAACGACTGTTATCTATAACGGAATCAATATAAAAGATGATGCTGTAAAACATATTGTTCTTCCATTTACTTCGATGTCTGTAACAAAACAATTGTTGGGCAGAAAGAGAATGAAAGAAAATGAAATGGTCAAGGTTTATTTTCCAGATGTTACTTATGGTGATGCAAAAAGGCGATACCGTGACTGTATAAGAGATTGCATGGATCTTATCAGTCTCAGTCAGAATTTACAATATCGTGCTTTGTGCCAACTGAATGGGCTTGTCAATACTGCACCGTCAAAATACTATTATTTAGTACCACATCAAGCAGCCATTCAAAATATTTTTCCAATAATGATGATGGCAATGCTGAATAGTCCTGCTATTTACAAACTGTATTATGACACCTGCTTTTACATTTTTGCAATTCAGAGATTGAAAACAGGACAGTCTGATTTTGTAAAAATCCTTCTTACACACCTCGATATTGCAGAAAAATATGATGATGTAACTGATATTACTTTGGAAATATCAGATGAAAAAATGCAGGGATACCAGGCAGCATTTGCTGCATACCTTGAAAGTCTCCTGGGGAATGATATTATTTCACCAGATGAAAATGGTTCTTTTGATAAATTTCTTGAACTCAAACAAAAAATTAATGAGATATATAAACTTTTTAATCATGGAAAAGTGTTTGATACACAATGGAAAAATAAAGAGAGATTTTTTTCGGGAGAAAAAATACAGGCGTTTTTTTCAAAGCTTGATCTTCCATATGAAATTGAAAGTACAAGTTCTAAAGGAATCAGAATCACTAAAGTAACCAGAAAACAGTTGCAATGAAAAAATAGAACAATGTAAATTCATACTATGGGTAAAATTTGTAAATTTGATTTTTACAAGATGAAAAAGGCTATATTATGCTGTTTTTTGAAAAACAAAAATTATCTTGTCAATTGAAAATCAAAGATGTAAAAAAGAAAGGAGAGCATAAAAGCTCTCCTTTTTGTGGTTATATGGTAATCATTACAACGAACTCGTTCTGGTTTAAAATAATTTCATTTACGGGTGTTGGTGTAGGCGGATATATGCAGGCTAATTTTTGAGAAATGGAAGTTTGCAGATACTGAATGCCATATTGCAGATTATCTGCTTTAATACTCATATTTTCAAAATCAACAGGGTTTAATAGAAAACCATTTGGCATTGTTGTTACAACAATCGCATAAGATTGTGTTTGCGGTATGGATGGCATACAAAAGAATTCTTCCATCACTTTCATTTCTTCATGCTTCTGGCTATCCAGAACATGAGTATATGTATCAAGAGTGAACGCTACCGAATAATGTCCTAAAAGAATAGAAAGCGTCTTTGCATCCATGCCTTGTTCCATAGCCCTTGTAGCAAAAGTATGTCTAAGGGCGTGAAAGGTGTGGTGTCCAAGACCAGAGGCATTCAGAATTTCATCATAAAAATCTTTAAATGTTCTGGGTTCCACGTATCCACCAAATGGATTTGTCACCAGAAAACCAGAATCCTGATATTCATTACCAGCTGTCATGGCATCGGTTTTCTGAACTGTTTTCCATTGTTGAAGTTCGTTTGCAATATTGGAAATCAAGGGAATAGAGCGAATAGAATTTTTAGTTTTTGGCTCTTGAATGACAATTTCAGTTGAGTTGCCGATGCCGTCATAATCCACTTTCGGCAGACGATTCAATGTACGGCTAATAGAGAGCATTCTTTTGTTGAAATCAATATCTTCCCAGCGAAGACCCAGCAATTCACCCATACGGATACCTGTTGCAAGAACCAGTCTGATGAAAATTCCATAACGAAATTGATAGCTGGTATAAGTGAGCAGTTGCTGTTGTTCTCTTGTGAAAATTTCTATCTGTGGTTTTTCATTTCTTGGCAAGTTGACCGCATCACAAGGGTTGTAATCAATATAGTGTTCCAGAACATCCTGTTTCATAGCTTTATGTAAACAACGATGTAAATTAGAAATTGTTTTTGGAGATAACCCCTCTGTGTTTTGTTTGTAATTGTAGAAATCCTGTAAAAGCTTTGTAGTCAGGTCTTTTAGTTTTAGTGTGGGAAATGCTGGTGCAATGTGATTTTCGATGTATCCCCGATAACTGACATAGGTTGACTGTTTGAGTGTATTTTTCATATATGTTTCAAGCCAGAGCCGCAACCAGTCAAGAAATGTTGTAGAGGTTGGATCAACTTGTTGTTGAAAGTGAATCTTGTACTCCTCTTCGTGCAGTTTTTGAATTGCATCTGCCTTGGTTCTGGTATAATATGAGATTCGTTTTTGCTTTCCTGTTTCAAAATCATATCCTGCCGTAACACGCACCTCATATCTTCCATCTTTACGTTCTTTTATGCTTCCTTCATTATGCCCTCTTTTTTTAGTGTTCATATCAGATTCCTCCTATATTTTTTACTGTGATGTTACGAATCATATTAAATCTGATTATTTTGTCTGAGTCTGTAGTAGGAGGAGCGAGAGATATTGAGTGCCTGCAATGCCTGTGAAATTGAGATTTCTTTTGTTTCTACTTTTGCAATAACAGAGTTCCAGTTATCAGGAATATCAATTTTCGGTCTGCCGAATTTAACATTTTTCTTCAAGGCAGCGTCAATACCTTCACGCTGTCTTTTTCTTATTTTTATACGTTCATTTTCTGCAATACTACCCAGTACTTCAATCAAAATCGCATTGATCATATCCATTACCCACATTTGTTCTGGTGGAAAATCGGTTAGTGTGGTTGGAATATCAAGTATGCGGATGTGTACATTTTTTTCTTTGAAAAATTCAAGTTCCTTTTTTATATCAGATTTATTCCTGCTGAGTCTGTCCAGTTCTTTAATAACCAGAGTGTCACCATAGCGAAGAATCTGTTTTTTTAGATATTGATATCCCTCACGTTCGGTATCTTTGCCAGAGCATTTATCGATAATGATATTGTCTTTAGCAACTCCGTAATTTATAAGAGCTTCAATTTGTCTGTCTTCGTGCTGTTCCTTGCTGGAAACACGAGCGTAGCCGAATGTTCTGTTGTCCATAAAAAACACCTCCGAATTGTATCAAAAAGTCATGTTACTTTTGGAACGTCTCAAAAGTCAGAAAAGGACTTTTTGGCACAGATTTTTAATAAAAAAATGACCGTCTCAAAAAGCATACTTTCTGAGACAGCCAAGCGTTTAAATACATTTTATGTAGTCATAAAACTCTTCACCTTTAATTTCACTAACAGTTTTCTGTATCAAAGAATAATCGCAAAGCATATTTTCAATTTCCTCTGCGGAATATCCGTAGTCTAACAGTAAGAGGACATCATCTTCCGTCACGCCGTAACAACCGCACATTTCAAGCAAAATTTCTTCCTGTTGACTGTATTCATTTTCAAAATTATCATACCAGTTGAAATATTTGCCATAACTGAAACTTTCCTTGACCTCAAATTCAGAACATGATATAGTACCATTTTGGTCTGTTTTCAAAATATCACCTTCTTCAACATTCAATAATTCAAATTTTGATTTGTTGAATCCAGCTTTTTTCAAAGCTTTTTTCATAATACTTTCGGTAGATGCATAGACATAAATTCCCAATTCTTCAAAATGAATCAGATGCATAGGATTATTGCCTTTGACAATATATAAGTTATTGTTTTCATCAAGTACGGTAAAACAGAAACTTCCATGAACATCTTC